>JBDLVJ010000124.1:0-11269 GCA_039804875.1 Pseudomonadota bacterium
CCCAGCAGCGTGCTGGTCACGGGCTACGACATCATCTTCTTCTGGGTGGCCCGGATGATCATGATGACGACCCATTTCACCGGCAAGGTGCCGTTCAAGCATGTCTACATCCACGGCCTGGTGCGCGACGCGCAGGGCCAGAAGATGTCGAAGTCCGAGGGCAACGTGCTCGACCCGGTCGACCTGATCGACGGCATCGAGCTCGCTCCCCTTCTGACCAAGCGCACCACCGGCCTGCGCAAGCCCGAGACGGCGCCCAAGGTGCGCAAGCAGACCGAGAAGGAATTCCCCGAGGGCATTCCGGCCTACGGCGCCGACGCGCTGCGCTTCACCTTCGCGGCGCTGGCCAGCCTGGGCCGCAGCATCAACTTCGACAGCAAGCGCTGCGAGGGCTACCGCAACTTCTGCAACAAGCTCTGGAACGCGACCCGCTTCGTGCTGATGAACTGCGAGGGCCAGGACTGCGGCCTGAACGAGCACAACGCCGACGCCTGCGCGACCGGCGGCACCCTCGATTTCAGCCCATGCGACCGCTGGATCGTCTCGCAGCTGCAACAGGTCGAGGCCGAGGTGGCCAAGGGCTTTGCCGACTACCGCCTCGACAACGTCGCCAACGCGATCTACGACTTCGTCTGGAACGAGTTCTGCGACTGGTACCTCGAGATCGCCAAGGTCCAGATCAACACCGGCAACCCCGAACAGCAGCGCGCCACCCGCCGCACGCTGATCCGCACGCTGGAGACCATCCTGCGGCTGGCGCACCCGATCATCCCCTTCATCACCGAGGAACTGTGGCAGAAGGTGGCGCCGGTCGCCGGCCGCGCGGGCGCGTCGGTCAGCATCGCGGCCTATCCGGTGGCGGCGCCCGAACGCATCGACGCGGCGGCGCAAGCCCATGTGGCGCAGCTCAAGGCGATGGTCGATGCCTGCCGCAACCTGCGCGGCGAGATGAACGTCTCGCCGGCACAGCGCCTGCCGCTGTACGCGGTCGGCGACGCCGCGTTCCTGTCGAGCATCGCGCCGGTGCTGCAGTCGCTGGCCAAGCTCGGCGAGGTCAAGGTCTTCGCCGACGAAGCCAGCTGGACCGAGGCCGCCCAGGCCGCGCCGGTGGCCGTGGTCGGCGAGTCGCGCCTGTGCCTGTTCATGGAGATCGACGTCGCCGCCGAGAAGGCCCGGCTGGGCAAGGAAGCCGCGCGCCTGAGTGGCGAGATCGCCAAGGCCAAGGGCAAGCTGTCGAACGAGGCCTTCGTCGCCAAGGCGCCGCCGGCCGTGATCGAGCAGGAACAGAAACGCCTGGCCGACTTCGGCGCCACCCTGGCCAAGATCGAGCAGCAGCTCGCGCGCCTGGGATGATCGCTGCCGCCGGCGGCCCTGGAGCCTGACCGGCGGCTCGACAAGCCCGACAAAAAGGGACGCCGGGTCAGACCCCGCGTCCCTTTTTCACGTCCGGCGCGCCGGCTGGCGCGCGTTTTTCAGTGCAGCACGAACACCGGCAGCTTGCTGCGCGCGACGATCTTCTTGGTGTGCGAGCCGAACAGGAACTCGCCGACCGCGCCACGACCGTGCGTGACCATGACGATCATGTCGCAGCCGGCCTTGTCGGCCTCGTCGATGATGGCGTCATCGACGTTGCTGTTGGTGGCATGCTGCCCCTGGAAGGCGACACCCGCCTCGGCGCAACGCGCTTCGAACCGCTCGAGCAGGGTCTTGGCATGGGCCTCGTTGCGGGCGTCATGCTCCTGGATGTGCTGGGCAAACAGCTGGGCGTTGTGCGAAGTCTCCGACAGCGCCAGTTCGGGCTCGGCGACGAAACCCGTGATGCGGGCGCCGAGCTGCCTGGCCAGCGCGATGCTGCCCTCCATGGCGCGCTGCGACAATTCGGAACCGTCAACGGGGACGAACAGGTGCTGATACATGGTGCTTGCCTCTCTTTGAATGAATGAAATGATGGGACCCGAGCCATTCTATCGATGCCCAACCGGGTCGAGCGTCCGTATTACTACGCGCCCACCCGGCACGGTCGGCGGCTGGCGGGCACATTGAGACCCGCTGCGACCGCGTTGAACCCGTCGTCAACCGGCCTGGGACTGGAAATCGGCTTTCTCCATCAGCCAGGAAAAACCGAAGCCCGCCACCAGTCCCCAGAACGCCGCGCCGATGTTGAGCAGGCTGATGTCGGACACCGTCACCAGCAGGCTGATCAGGGCGCCGAGCGTGAACCGGCCACCGCCAAAGGACGCGACGAAGGCGCCCTGCAGCACGCGCAGCATCGCCAGTCCGCCCAGCACCATGATGTAGGACTTGGGGGTGGCCAGCATCAGGCCGGTGAAGGTCGGCGCCATCAGGCCGAACAGCACGCCCAGGCTGCCGAAGGTCAGCGCCGCCGTGTAGTGGCGAGCACGCTCGCCCGACGAGGTCAGCAGCGCGTTGGTCGGACCGGTCAGGCAACTGCTGACCGCGCCGACGGCGGCGCTGCAGAAAGCGCCGATGCCGCAGGCGACCGCGATCGCGTTGACCGGCGGCTCGTGCCGGGCCGCCTTCAGCACCGCGACGCCCTGCCCGTTCTGCACCACCAGCACCGTGATGGCCAACGGCACGACCAGCTCGACCAGCGCGCCCAGGGACCAGACCGGCGCCTGGATCAGGGGCTGGGCCAGGGCCAGACCGCCGAGGCCCGAGGCATCGAACCGGCCGAGCAGCGCGATCGCCAGCGCGCCGACCAGCAGCGCGCCGATCAGCGGCGGCAGCCGCCGGCCCCAGGCCGGCAGCGCCGACAGCGCGACGAAGGCGATCACCATCGGCGCGGCGATCGCGGCGTCGCCGTGCAGCGCGCGCACCAGATCGAGGCCGAAGCGGAGGAAGACGCCCGCCACCATGCCCATCACGATCGGCATCGGCAGCGCGGCCATCAGGCGCTTGACCCAGCCACTCAAGCCCAGCAGCAGCACCAGCAGGCTGGTGGCGTAGAAGGCGCCGATCACCTCGGCGAAGCTCAGGTGCTGCAGCGCCGGCCCGACCAGCACGGTGCCGGGTATGGTCCAGGCAAAGCCCAGCGGCATGTGATAACGCCAGCTCATCGCCAGCGTGAGCAGACCGTTGACGAAGAAGACGCCGAAGATCCAGGACGCCAGCTCGGCCGGGCTCAGCCCGCCGCGCGTGCCGACCGACAGGATGATCGCGACCGGCCCGGTGGCCGAGAAGATGAAGCCGATCAGGCCGTTGGCGAAATAGGCCAGGCCGAAATCGGCGCGGATCTGGCACGGCCCGGGACTGCGGGCGGCGGGGGACTCAAGGTGGCTCGGCATGGGACTCTCTCTTTTTTGCGTCTTTCGCTCGCCCGGAACGGGGCCGAGCGCCGAACCGGAACATCGGATCGAGGACGCGACGGTCTCTGCGCAGCAGTATCACTGTTTACCGAGGCTTAATAATTAGTCACTGGGCAACACACCATTCACCCTGGAAAAACAATCCCATGGACCGCTTCGAGGCCATCCGGCTCTTCACCCGCATCGTCGAGCTCGGCAGCTTCAGCCGCGCCGCCGAGCAGCTCGGCATTACGCGCGCGGGCGCGACCCAGGCCATCCAGCGGCTAGAGGCCAGGCTGGGCGTGCGCCTGCTCGCGCGCACGACGCGCCAGGTCACGCCGACCCCGGACGGCGACGACTACTACCAGCGCTGCAGCGCGATCCTGGCCGACCTCGATGACGCCGAGCTGGCGTTCTCGCAGGCGAGCCGGGCGCCACGCGGCCGGCTCCGGGTTGACCTGCCGGGATCGCTGTGCCGGCTGGTGCTGATGCCGGCGCTGGCGGACTTCTGTCGGCGCTACCCCGAGATCCGGATCGAGTTCAGCGTCAGCGACCGCCAGATCGACCCGCTGCGCGAGGGCGTGGACTGCGTGCTGCGCATCGGCGCCCTGGGCGACGACCTGCCGCTGGTGGCCAGGCGGCTCGCGACCCTGCCGCTGGTGACCTGCGCCAGCCACGCCTACCTGGAGCGCCATGGCCGGCCGCACAGCCTGGCGGACCTGCAAGGCCACCAGGCGGTCGACAACCTGTCGGCCACCACTGGCAAGGCCTTTGCGTTCGAGTTCGTGCTCGCGGGCCAGGTCGAGCGCCTGAATCTGCCGGCGAGCGTCGCGGTCAACGACGGCGGCGGCTATGTCGCGGCCTGCCGCGCCGGTCTGGGGCTGATCCAGGTGCCGCTGTTCCATGTCGCGCGCCAGCTCGCCAGCGGCGAGCTGGAAGAGATTCTGCCCGCGCACCGGCCACCGGCCATGCCATTGCACCTGCTCTACGCGCCCAACCGCCAGGCGACGGCCCGACTGCGCGCCTTCATCGACTGGTCGGGCGAACTGTTCGCCCGCGCACCCGAGCAACTCGCCAGCTGAAAACCCGCCGATCGCGGACAATCGCTGTCCCCCGATCTACTGCGACATCATGGCCATCCTGCTCGCGCCCATGGAAGGGCTGCTCGACTACGCGCTGCGCGACACGCTCACGCGCGTGGGCGGCATCGACCTCTGCGTCTCCGAGTTCATCCGCGTCACCGGCACGCTGCTGCCGGAACGCGCCTTTCGCCGCATCGTGCCCGAGCTCGACCAGGGCGGCCGCACCCCGGCCGGCGTGCCGGTGCGCGCGCAGCTGATGGGCTCGGACCCGAACTGCCTGGCCGAGAACGCCGCGCGGCTGGCCGGGCTCGGCCCGGCCGGCATCGACCTGAACTTCGGCTGTCCGGCCAAGGTGGTCAACCGCCATGGCGGCGGCGCCGCGCTGCTGCAGGACCCCGAGCTGCTGCACCGCCTGGTCGCGGCCGTGCGCCAGGCCGTGCCAGCGGCGATGCCGGTATCGGCCAAGATGCGGCTCGGCTTCGACGACGACAGCCGCGCCGAGGCCTGCGCCCAGGCGATCGAGGCCGGCGGCGCCAGTCAACTGGTCGTGCATGCCCGCACCCGGGCCCAGGGCTACCGCCCCCCGGCCTACTGGAGCCGGATCGCCGACATCTGCCAGGCGGTCCGGCTGCCGGTGGTGGCCAATGGCGAGATCTGGGACGTGGCGGACGCGCGCCGCTGCCTGCGGGAGTCGGGCTGCACCGACCTGATGCTGGGCCGCGGCATGGTCGCCGATCCCGGGCTGGCACTGGCCATCCTGGCCGATCAGGGCCTGGCAGGCGGCAGACCTGAAACCAGCTGGGACGACTTGCGCCCGCTGCTGGGCCATTTCTGGCGCCGCGTGCTCGAGCGCATCGAGCCGCGCGCGCGCCACGGCCGGCTCAAGCAATGGCTCAACTACCTGCGCCGCCGTCACCCCGAGGCAGAGACGGCCTACCAGGCGCTGCGCACCGTCAACGACCCGCGCGTGCTCGAAGCCTGGCTGGATGCAGAGCTGACTTGCGCCTGAGTCGGACCCGCCGACAGCCACTCGCCGGGCGGCACGACTGTCAGCCCGTCTTCAGCGCAGCAGCAGGCGCTCGAGCCAGGGCAGCAGCCAGGGCAAGGCGAACGAGGTCAGCAGGCCGTTGAGCCCCATGCCCAGCGCGGCGAAGGCCCCGGCCTGCTCGCCGAGCTGGAAGGCGCGCGCGGTGCCGATGCCGTGCGCGGCCAGCCCGAGGGCGAAACCGCGCACCGCCGGGTCGTCCACACGCAGCCAGCGGTAGAGACCGCTCGCGCAAAGCGCGCCCACGATGCCGGTGACGATCACCAGCACGGCGGTCAGCGCGGGCAATCCGCCCAGGCGCTCGGTGACCGCCATCGCGATCGGTGTCGTGATGCTCTTGATCGCGAGCGAGATCCGCGACTCCGGGCCGGCGCCCAGCCAGGCCCCCAGTCCCCAGGCCGAGACCACCGCCACCAGGGACGTGACCAGCAGCACGAGCAGCAGCGGCCCGGCCATGCTCCTGAGCCGGGGCCAGTTCGCATGGAGCGGAATCGCCAGCGCCACCGTCGCCGGCCCGAGCAGGAAATGGATCAGCCCGGCGCCGTTCATGTAGGTGGCATAGGAGGTTCCGCTGAGCAACAGCAGCACGGCGAGCAGCGCGACCGCGACCAGCACCGGATTGGCCAGCGCATGACCACGCAGCCGCCGCTGCAGCCAGAGCGCGAACTGGTAGACCAGCAGCGTCAGCGCCAGCCACAGCAGCTTCGAGCCCGCCAGATGCTGCCAGACCAGGGTCGCGCGCTCCAGCATCGCTCAGCCCTCCTTGGAGCCGCGACGGGCGCCGCGCAACAGGGCACGCAGCAGCAGCGCGGCCACGGCCATCGCCAGCAGCGTGCTGAGCAGCAGGGCCACCGACAGCGGCCACCATTCGCGCGCCAGCAGCGCGCCGTAGAGCACGACCCCCGCGCCAGCCGGCACGAACAGCAACGACAGGTGCAGCAGCAGCTGGCTCGCGGTCTGGGCCAGCCTGCGCCCGGGCCCGCCGCGCCAGAGCAAGGCCAGGAACAGCAGCGCCATGCCGGCGACCGGCCCTGGCAGCGGCCAGTCCAGGCCCAGCACCAGCACCTCGCCGGCGAGCTGGAACAGCAGCAGCCAGCCAAAACCCTGGATCATCGTCCGCTCCAGTCCACGGCGGCCACTCAGCGCCGCCTGAGCCAGGTCACGAAATCCGGCCCGGTCATGTCCTGGCGCAGCAATTCGTTGCCGGTCTGCTTGGCAAAGGCCTGGAAATCGCGCACCGAACCGGCATCGGTGCAGATCACCTTGAGCACCTGGCCGCTGTCCATGCCGGCCAGCGCCTTCTTGGCTTTGAGGATCGGCAGCGGACAGTTCAATCCGCGCGCGTCGAGTTCCAGATCGGCATTCATTGCTTGTCCTGACATGATGAAGTTCCAGGCAAGGCTTCAGGCCGGAAACACGCCGGTCGACAGATAGCGGTCGCCCCGGTCGCAGACGATGAAGGCGATCGTCGCCTCCTGCTCGCGGGCGGCGATCTGCTGCGCGACCCAGCAGGCGCCAGCGGCCGAGATGCCGGCGAAGATGCCCTCCTCGCGCGCGAGCCGGCGGCACATCTCCTCGGCATCGGCCTGGCTCACGTAGACCAGCTCGTCGACGGCCTTGGGGTCATAGATCCTGGGCAGGTATTCCTGCGGCCATTTGCGGATGCCGGGAATGCGCGAGCCCTCGCTCGGCTGCGCGCCGATGATGCGGACCTCGGGGTTCTGCTCCTTCAGGAAGCGCGACACGCCGGTGATGGTGCCGGTGGTGCCCATCGCGCTGACGAAATGGGTGATGCGCCCGCGCGTCTGCTTCCAGAGCTCGGGGCCGGTGGTCTCGTAATGGATGCGCGGGTTGTCCGGGTTGGCGAACTGATCCAGCACCTTGCCCCTGCCCTGCGCGACCATCTGATCGGCCAGATCGCGCGCGCATTCCATGCCGCCGCTCTTGGGCGTCAGGATCAGCTCGGCGCCAAAGGCCTTCATGGTCTGGGCGCGCTCGATGCTGAGGTCCTCGGGCATGATCAGCACCATGCGGTAGCCGCGCACGGCGGCGGCCATCGCCAGCGCGATGCCGGTATTGCCCGAGGTCGCCTCGATCAGCGTGTCGCCGGGCGCGATCTCGCCGCGCTCCTCGGCGCGCCGGATCATCGACAGCGCGGGCCGGTCCTTGACCGATCCGGCCGGGTTGTTGCCCTCGAGCTTGGCCAGCACCACGTTGCCGCGTTCGCGGTTGGACAGGGCACCGATGCGCTGCAGGGCGATCAGCGGCGTGTTGCCGATGGTGTCTTCCAGGGTCGGGTAGATGACGGGTTTCTTCCGGCTGCGGGGGATCGCGCGTGTCATGGGACTTTTTTCATTGGGATGCGAGTGACAGTCCCATCACTGTGCCATAATTTAAGGCTCATTCCTGCCCGGGTGGCGAAATCGGTAGACGCAGGGGATTCAAAATCCCCCGCCGCAAGGTGTGTCGGTTCGAGTCCGACCTCGGGCACCAAATCTAAGGCCGCATGGTTCCGCAACCGTGCGGCCTTTCTCATTTTCCCCTCCACGGGGAGGGTTCTCGATTCCGTCGTGGTGCGCCTCGGTGCGCGTGCATCCTGGGCATTGTGGGGGCATGAAATCGCCATCCCGCATCAGGCGCCACGCAAGCCCTGCGCCACCGTGGCATGGCGCAACTTGAGCCCGAGCTCGCGCTTCAGGCGCCCGTTGCGCAAGCGCCTGGACTCGCCCATGAAGCTCAGCGTCAGCGGCGACAGCCGCTCTCTGGCCTGCTCGCGCGAGACGCGCTCGGGCCTTGGCAAACCGTAGAGATCGGCGGCCAGATCGAAATAGTCGCCCATGCTCAGCTCGGTGTCGTCACAGACATGGAAGACACGCTGCGTCGGCGCGCGCCAGAGCGCCCGGACACAGGCACGCGCCAGGTCATCGGCATGGATGTGGTTGGTGTGCACATCGTCCTCGCGCCGCAGCACCGGCGTGCCGCGCAACAGGCGCTCGCGCGGCGTGCCGCCCTCGCGGTCGGGCGCGTAGATGCCCGGTATCCGCAGCACGCCGACCGGCACGCCAAAGGCCAGGCCCCAGGCGCGCAACAGGTCTTCGGCGGCCACGCGCCGGCGCGCGCGCGGCGTGGCGGGATTGACGGCCCGGACCTCATCGACCCAGGCCCCGCCGCAGTCGCCATAAACGCCGCTGGTCGAGCCGTAGACCAGCGCCAGCGGACGCGAACGCCGCGCCAGCGCGCGCGCCAGCGCCCGACTGCGCGGATCGTCCAGGCCAGTGCCCGGCGGCGGCGCCAGATGCAGCACGCGCGTGGCCAGTCCCGCCAGGCGACGCAAGCTGGCCAGATCGTCGAGATTGCCAAGCAATGGCGTCAAGCCGGCCAGGCGCAGTCCGGGCCGGCGCTCGGGCGTCGAGGTCAGCGCGAACAGCCTGACCCTTCCGCCCGCGCCAAGCGCGCGCGCGCTGCGCGAGCCCACGTCGCCACAGCCCACGATCAAGACCCGCTCACGCCGAAAGCGCGCGGGCAAGGCACCCAGAAAAGCCATGGCCAGATCCAAATTTGAGAAAATCACGGGCAGCGCCACCACGGCCACAACCCCCTCCAAGACTGTATGACATTCCAGATCAGCGTCGAGCCCAGCGGCCGCGTTTTCTCCGCCACCCCCGATGAAACCATCCTGGCCGCCGGCATCCGCCAGGGCATAGGCCTGCCCTACGGCTGCAAGGACGGCGCCTGCGGCTCATGCAAATGCAAGAAACTCTCCGGCGGCGTGGTGCATGGCGCGCATCAGGCCAGGGCCCTGAGCCCCGAAGAGGAAGCCGCCGGCCTCGTGCTGACCTGCTGCGCGACGGCGACCAGCGACCTCGTGCTCGAATCGCGCCAGGTCACGGCGGCCGACGCGCTGCCGATCAAGAAGCTGCCGGTGCGCGTCAGCAGCCTGGAGCGCACCTCGCCCGATGTCATGGTCGTCAAGCTGCAACTGCCGGCCAACGACAGCTTCCGCTACCACGCCGGCCAATACATCGAGTTCCTGCTCAGGGACGGCGCGCGTCGTGCCTACTCGATGGCGACCGCGCCGCACCAGCAGACCGTCAAGCCCGCGATGGAACTGCATATCCGCCATCTGCCCGGCGGCAAGTTCACCGACCATGTCTTCGGCGCCATGAAGGAGAAGGAAATCCTGCGCATCGAAGGTCCCTTCGGCAGCTTCTTCCTGCGCGAGGACTCGGACAAGCCGATCGTGCTGCTGGCCTCGGGCACCGGCTTCGCGCCGATCAAGGCCATCATCGAGCAGATGCGCGCGCAGGGCAGCACCCGGCCCGCCACGCTCTACTGGGGCGGCCGCCGGCCGACCGACCTCTACCAGGCCGACTGGATCGAGCAGCAATGCGCTGTCATGCCCCACCTGAAGTACGTGCCGGTGGTATCGGATGCCCAGCCCGAGGACGGCTGGAGCGGGCGCACCGGCTTCGTGCACCAGGCCGTGCTGCAGGACTTGCCCGATCTGTCGGGCCACCAGGTCTACGCCTGCGGCGCGCCTATCGTGGTCGAGTCGGCGCGGCACGACTACCTCGCCGCCGGCCTGCCGGCCGACGAATTCCACGCCGACACCTTCACCTCCGAGCGGGACAAGCAGGGCGCCTGAGACGGCACGCTCCGTCTGGCCGGCGCTCGGCTTCAGCGCGCCTCGGCCAGCAGCAGCCTGAGATCGGCCGCCAGCGCCTCGGCACCGCTGCCATAGCGGTGGTAAACGCGCAGGCGGCCCTGGGTGTCGTAGAGATAGCTGCCGGCCGAATGGTCTATGGTGTAGCTGGTCGGCGTCGCCCCCTGAACCGGCTTGTAGTAGACCTTGAACGACTTGGCCAGTGCCGGTAGCTCGGCCGGAGTCGGCAGCAGCGCGAGAAAGCCGGCATCGAAGCTCGCCATGTAGGCGCGCATGATCTCGGGCGTGTCGCGCTGCGGGTCCACACTCACGAACAGGCCCTGCAGGCGCTCGCCGTCGCCGCCGAGCAGCCGCCTGGCCTGCGCCAGCTCGGACAGCGAAGTCGGGCAGACATCGGGGCACTGGGTGTAGCCGAAGAACAGCACCACCACCCGGCCCTTGAAGTCGGACAACTGGCGCTGGTGGCCGTCCTGGTCAGGCAGGCTCAGTTCACGCCCATAGTCGGCACCCGTGATGTCAACGCCTCTGAAGGACGGCTTGTCGCCACAGCCCGCCAGCCAGCAGGCGCTGGCCAGGGTGGTGGCGGCGCCGAGCAGCAGCCGGCGGCGCGAGGTCGATGGGCTTGAAACGGCTTGAGTGATCATGGCTGGATTCTCCCGTCCTTGCGGGGCGACTGGATCGGCATCAGGCCCGGGGCTGACGCAGCATGGCGCGCATCTGATCGACCGACACCTGGCTGGTCGATTCGAGCCTGACGCGAGGCGCGGGCTTGACCGCATGGCCGTAATTGACCTCGAAGCTCAACAGCAGCTGACCCTGCTCGTCGCGCGGCAAGCCGGCCTCGAGCGCGCGCTCCTGCGCCTGCGCCCAGCCCCGGCCGCGCAGGCCGGAAAAACGCGCCTGGTTCAGGTTGCGGCCCCAGTCGCGCAGGTCGCGCAACAGGCGCCTGGCATCCGGATAAGCCAGCGTGATGCGCTCCATGTCCATCACCGGCTCGGCATAGCCGACCTCGATCAGCATGTCGCCCCAGTCGTGCATGTCGGTGAAATCGTGACAGGGCGCGGGCCAGCCCTGCTCGGCATAGACGGCGCGCAGCTCGCGCAGGCTATCAGGTCCGAGGCAGGAGAACATCAGGAAGCCGTTGACCGCGAGCAGGTCCAGCCAGCGGCTCAGC
>JBDLVJ010000125.1:0-3018 GCA_039804875.1 Pseudomonadota bacterium
GCGCCAGCTCGAACTATTCCGCGCTCTGGGCGCCAGCCGCTGGCAGACCCTGTGGCGGCTGCAGCTGCCAGCCGGCCGCCATACCCTGGCAGCTGGCCTGCGCGTGGCGCTGGTGCTGGCCTGGGTCGGCGCCGTGGTCAGCGAATTCATCAGCGCCGGCCAGGGCCTGGGGGCGGTGATCATCGGCGCCCAGGGCTCGATGGATACCGCGCTGATGTTCGCCGCGCTGGCGCTGATCGCGGCGCTCGGGGTCTCGTCCTATACCCTGCTCGGCGCGCTGGAGCGACGCTGGCATTGACTGGAACACACTGGTTTTCAACCGAAGGAACACTCTGATGCACAAGCTTTCACGACGCGATCTGGCACGTTATCTGACCGTGGGCGGACTCGCCGGCGGCCTCGGCCCGCTGGGCGGCCTCGTCAACCTGGCGCGGGCACAAGGCGCGCCACTCGACAAGGTGGTGCTGGCCGGCTGGAGCAAGCCGATCTCGGAGATCACGAATTTGCTGGTCGAGGCCGACAAGGGGTTCTTCCGCGCCCAGGGCATCGAGTTCAGCTACCTGCCCGGCGCGGGTGGTGGCGACGCGCTGCGCAACCTGCTGAGCGGCCAGGCCGATGTCGCCTTCACCGACCCGGGCTCGCTGTTCGCCGCGCTCGACAAGGGCGAGAAGCTGCGCGCCATCTACGACATCTACCCGCAAAACGTCTTCAACGTGGTGTCGCTCAAGTCGCGCGGCATCAGCAAGCCGGCCGACCTCAAGGGCAAGCGCGTCGGCGTCTACAGCCTGTCGAGCGGCACGAGGCAGAACCTGCAGGTACTGCTGCATTCGGCCGGCCTGAGCGAGGCCGACATCACCCTGGTGCCGACCGGGCTGCTGAACTTCGCGCCGCTGATGCAGGGCCAGGTCGATGCCACCGCCGCCACCGACACCGGCCTGCTGGTCGGGCGCCAGCGCGGCCTGGGCGAGGTCAACGTGATGGAGGTGAGCCAGTACCTCAACCTCAGCAGCGACCTGCTGGTGGTGCGCGAGGACAGCTATCAGCAGAAGAAGGCCTTGCTGCGCCGCTTCCTGAGCGGTTTTCGCGACAGCGCGCAATGGATGATGCGCGCGCCCGAGGAAGCCGCCCGGCTGGCGACCCGCGTTGCCATCGACGGCCAGAACGAGGCCATCAACCTCGAGGTCATCAAGCTGCGCAACGCGTCGAGCGTCTCAGGCCTGACGCAGAAGAAGGGCGCGGGCAGCCTCGACACCGCCATGCTACAGCGCGGCCTGCAGGTCTACCGCGACCTGGGCGTGCTGACGCGCGAGATCGCGGTATCCAGCATCGTCGGGGCCGACCTGCTGCCAGGCAAGCCATGAGCCGTCCGTTCGAGCAGCAGGTGGTGCTGGTGACCGGCGCCAGCCGGGGCATCGGGGCCGCGATCGCCGAGGCCTTCGCGCGCGAGGGCGCGATGGTGGTGGTCAACTACCGCGAACGCGCCGAGGCCGCGCGCGAAGTGGTGGCGCGCTGCGAGTCGCATGGCGTGCCGGCTTGGGCCATCGCCGCCGATGTGCGCGACCCAGCCGCCGTGCGCGCCATGGTCGATGAGGTGCTGGCGCTGACCGGACGCATCGACACGTTGGTCAACAACGCCTTCGCGCCGTATCGCTTCGACCCGGAAACCCGGTCGCGCTTCTGGGAAACCCCCTGGGACGCCTACCAGGGCCAGTTCGACGGCGCGGTCCAGGCCAGCTACCAGCTGTGTCAGGCGGTGCTGCCCGCGATGCGCCAGCGGCTGCAGGGCAGCATCGTCAACCTCGTGACCGACCTGGTGCAGCAGCCCAGCCTGCCCTACCACGACTACGCCACGGCCAAGGCGGCGCTGACGGGCTTCAGCCGCCAGCTCGCCAGCGAACTCGGCAGCCTGGGCATCCGGGTCAACTGCGTGGCGCCCGGACTGGTCAGCCCGACCGAGTCCAGCCGCGCCACCCGCGAAGCGGTCAAGGACCAGATCATCGCGCGCACCCCGCTCGGACGCATCGCCACGCCCGAGGACGTGACCGGCCCGGTGCTGTTCCTGGCCTCGGCCTGGAGCCGCTTCATGACCGGCCAGACCCTGATCGTCGACGGCGGCCTGGTGATGTCATGAAGCACCCGCGCGATTCAGTCCTGCGCGCGCAGCAGCCGCATCGGCAGCGGGGCGTAACCGTGGTTCAGCGGCCCGTGGCCCTGGCCGGTCTGCACCTCGGCGCCAGCGGCGATCGCGCCCCGGATATAGGCGTGCGCGGCCTGGACCGCTTCGGCCAGCTCCAGGCCCAGCGCCAGCTGCGCGGCGATGGCCGAGGACAGGGTGCAGCCGGTGCCGTGCGAGTTGCGCGTCGCGATGCGCGGCCCGCTCAGGCGCAGCCATTGGTCGGCGGGCTGGTCGGCGCGTGCCAGCAGGTCGGTCAGCTGCTCGCCGCCCAGGTGGCCGCCCTTGAGCAGCACGGCGCGGGCGCCCAGGCCGAGCAGGTCGGCGCAGGCGGCGTCGAGGTCGCCGACCTCGCGCACCGGCCGGCCCAGCAGCAGCGCGGCCTCGTCGAGATTGGGCGTGACCAGCATCGCGCGCGGAAACAGCTCGGACACCAGCGAGGCAATGGTCTCCTGCCGGATCAGCGCGTCGCCACTGGTCGCGACCATCACCGGGTCGAGCACCACCTGCTTCAATCCGTAATGGTCGATGGCCCAGGCCACCACCTCGACGATCTCGGGCGCGTGCAGCATGCCGATCTTCACCGCGTCGACCCCGATGTCCTCGATCACGGCCGCGATCTGCTCCTGCAGGAAGGCGGCCGGCACGCCGTGGATGGCGCGCACGCCGACCGTGTTCTGCGCCGTCAGCGCCGTGATCGCGCTCATGCCGTAGCAGCCCAGCGCGGCGAAGGTCTTGAGGTCGGCCTGGATGCCGGCGCCGCCGCCGGAATCGCTGCCGGCGATGGTCAGGACGCGCGGGTAATGAAGAGTGGAATCTTGGCTCATAGCAAAATTATCTCGCAG
>JBDLVJ010000126.1:0-2965 GCA_039804875.1 Pseudomonadota bacterium
GAAAGCCTGATCGCCGAGGTCAACGCCGACAAGGCGGCCGAATTCGGCGTGCAATGGCAGGGCGTGCTGGGCAAGAACGGCTCGCTCGGACTGCTCGGCACCAATTCGGGCACGGCAGGCGCCAACATCCTGGGCCTGACCGCGGGTCTGGCGGCCGGCGGCACCGCGCTCGCCACGGCGGTCAACTCGCTCGGCGGCGGCCTCAACCTGGCGCTGGCGCCAAGCTTCAACGGTCAGCATTACCTCGGCGCGCTGGCCAACTTCCTGCAGAGCACGGGTGACGGCAACGTGCTCTCGACGCCCAACCTGCTCACGCTGGACAACGAGGAGGCCAAGATCGTGATCGGTCAGAACGTGCCCTTCGTGACCGGCCAGTACACCAGCAACAACAGCGCCAACGGCTCGGTCAACCCGTTCCAGACCATCGAGCGCAAGGACGTCGGCCTGACCCTGCGCGTGCGGCCCCAGGTCAGCGAGAACGGCACCGTCAAGATGACGGTGTTCCAGGAGGTCAGCAGCATCTCCGACACCTCGAGCGCCGGCCTGATCACGAACAAGCGCTCGATCGAGTCCAGCGTGCTGGTCGAGGACGGCAGCATCGTCGTGCTCGGCGGCCTGCTGCAGGACGACTACTCGGGCAAGCAGGACAAGGTGCCCGGACTCGGCGACCTGCCGGTGTTCGGCAACCTGTTCAAGAGCGAGCAGCGCAAGCGCAAGAAAACCAACCTGATGGTCTTCCTGCGCCCGGTCGTGCTGCGCGATGCGCGCCAGACCGAATCGCTGACCATGGACCGCTACGAGCTGATGCGCGGCTCGCAGACCCAGCAGCCCCAGCCCAGCAGCGTACTCGGCATCAACCAGTCCGCGCAACTGGCACCGCTCGACCCGAGCCAGCCACGGTTGCCGCTCGGGACGGCGGCACCGACCCCCCCGGCCACGCAATGAACGGGACCCGCGCATGAGCACGACCTACCCCCTGCCCTACGCCTGGGCGCGCGAACACCGGCTGCTGCTGCAACAGGACAGCGACGGCAGCACACTGTGGGCGCCGCCACCCGGCGCCGACAACCGGCTGGCGCTGGCAAGCGCCCTGGGCGAGGTGCTGCGCCGCCACGGCCCCAGCCGCCTGCAGACCGAGGACGAGGCGGCGCTGGTGCAGCGCATCAGCGCCGCCTACGCCAACCGGGGTGACGCCAGCGCCGCCGAAGTGGTCAGCGAGGTCGAGAGCGACGCCGACCTCGGACGCATGATGCAGGACCTGCCCGCGATCGAGGACCTGCTCGAGACCGCCGGCGACGCGCCCATCATCCGCATGCTCAACGCGCTGCTGACCCAGGCCGCGCGCGACGGCGCCAGCGACATCCACATCGAACCCTACGAACGCCATTCGAGCGTGCGCTTCCGCGTCGATGGCACGCTGCGCGAGGTGGTGCAGCCGAACCGCGCGCTGCACGCGGCGCTGATCAGCCGCCTGAAGATCATGGCCGAGCTCGACATCGCCGAAAAGCGGCTGCCGCAGGACGGCCGCATCAGCCTGCGCCTGGGCACGCGCGCGATCGACGTCCGGGTCTCGACCCTGCCAAGCGCGCATGGCGAGCGCGCGGTGCTGCGCCTGCTCGACAAGTCCGAGTCCAAGCTCAACCTGGAAGCGGTCGGCATGCAGGGCCAGACCCTGGCGCGCCTCGAGCACCTGATCGGCCAGCCGCACGGCATCATCCTGGTCACCGGCCCGACCGGCTCGGGCAAGACCACCACGCTCTACGCGGCGCTGCAGCGGCTCGATGCGTCCCAGCTCAACATCATGACGGTCGAAGACCCGGTCGAGTACGAGCTGCCCGGCGTCGGCCAGACCCAGGTCAACGCCAAGATCGACCTGACCTTCGCCAAGGCGCTGCGCGCGATCCTGCGCCAGGACCCCGACGTGATCATGATCGGCGAGATCCGCGACTTCGAAACCGCGCAGATCGCGATCCAGGCCTCGCTGACCGGCCACCTGGTGCTGGCCACGCTGCACACCAACGACGCCGCCAGCGCGGTCACGCGCCTGACCGACATGGGGGTCGAGCCCTTCCTGCTGGCCTCCTCGCTGCTCGGCGTGCTGGCCCAGCGCCTGGTGCGCAAGCGCTGCCCCCACTGCCAGGGCCAGGGCTGCGCGCATTGCGGCCAGACCGGCTACCAGGGCCGCACCGGCATCTACGAGCTGCTGGTCGCCGACGACGCGATCCGTGCCCTGGTCCACCGCCAGGCCGCCGAGAGCGAGATCCGTGCCCATGCGCTGGCCGGTGGCATGGTGCTGATGCGCGACGACGGCGAGCGCCTGGTGCAGACCGGCGTCACGAGCCGCGAGGAGCTGCTGCGCGTCACGCGGGATTGACCCAGGCCCAGACCCGGTGCATGCTGGGTTCGACCCAGGCGGCCCTGGGTCGGGTATGCTTTTTGCCTGCATCCCGGTGCAAGAGAATCCGGCAAGCCTTTTCCCATCAGTCGATTGAGGTATCAGATGAAACGTCGTCAAGTATTGACCCTGGCCTGCGCCTTGAGCGCCTGCTCGCTGGCGCTGGCCCAGAGCTACCCGAACAAGGTCATCAAGCTGCAGGTGCCGTTTGCGCCCGGCGGCACCACTGACGTGGTCGCGCGCATCATCGCCGACCCGCTGGGCAAGGCGCTGGGCCAGAGCGTGATCGTCGAGAACAAGGCCGGTGGCGGCGGCAGCATCGGCGCGGCCGAGACCGCGCGCGCGGTGCCGGACGGCTACAACCTGGGCGTCGCGACGGTCTCGAGCATGGCCGCCAATCCGGCGATTAATCCCAAGCTGCCGTATCACCCGGTCAACGACTTCACGCCCATCATCAACATCGCCGCCACGCCCAATGTGCTGGCGGTGCATCCGAGCTTCCCGGCCAGGAACTACAAGGAGTTCATCGCGGCAGTCAGGAAGGCGCCGGGCACGTACTCGCACGCCTCG
>JBDLVJ010000127.1:0-3974 GCA_039804875.1 Pseudomonadota bacterium
TTCTTGCGCGCGCTCTCCAGCAACGGCCTGATGACTTCGAACTGCTCGCGCTTGATATCGCTTGGGTAGCTTTTTCTCACCCCCCGAGCTTCTCACAGCGCGGAGACTTTGAACACGCTCTGAGATTGGCGCCGTCACGGGCGGGCGCGCCGCCACCGCCGGCGGCTATCAGTCGCCGTGACCCGGTGCCTCGCGACGCGACTGCGACTGGTTGCCGCCGCCGACGTGCGACTCGCGGTCGCTGCGGCTTTCGGGCGTGCGGTGGCCCTGGTTGAGCTGGGTGGCGTCCTGCTCGCCCACCTTGTTGTGGTCGTTCTCGACCTTGCGGGCGTGCGGCTCCTGCTGATCGGCCGGGCTATGGTTCTTGGTCATGTTCAACTCCCACGCTGGATAAAGCAAAAATGATGATCGGACAGCCCTAACTTACCGCAACCGAGGCCGTCGCGCCAGCCCTTGCGCTCCATCCGTGGGAGATTCCTGGAGGCGCTCAGGCCGGCTGGCGGCCGGCGCGCCAGGCGCCGAACAGCGCGATCAGGCCCGGCACCAGGATCAAGGCCCAGATGATCTTGCTCAGGTTGGCCTGGACCCAGGGCAGGTTGCCGAACAGATAGCCCGCCAGCGTCAGGCCGCAGACCCAGAGCAGGCCGCCGCCGACGTTGTAGGCGGTGAACTTGGGACGCGACATCGCCGCCACGCCCGCGACGAAGGGGGCGAAGGTGCGAATGAAGGGCATGAAGCGGGCCAGGATGATGGTGATGCCGCCATAGCGCTCGTAGAAGGCATGGGCCTGCTCGAAGGCGCGCTTGTTGAAGAAGCGCGAGTTCTCCCACTGGAACACCTTGGGTCCGAAGTAGCGCCCGATGGTGTAATTGAGCTGGTCGCCAAGCACGGCCGCCAGCACCAGCAGCCCCATGGCCAGCGGCAGGCTGATCAGGCCCGCGCCCGCCAACGCGCCGACGATGAACAGCAGCGAGTCGCCTGGCAGGAAGGGCATGACGACCAGGCCGGTCTCGACAAAGATGATCAGGAACAGCAGCGCGTAGACCCAGGCGCCATGGGTGGCGACAAAAGCCTGCAGATGCTTGTCGACGTGGAGGATGAAATCGATCAGGAAGGGAATGATGTCCATGATGCGCGATTATCCCGTCTCCGGGCGGCAAAAGCGGCCGCGCGGCCGGCCACCTACAATCCAGGGGTGAATTCCAGCCCCAGCGCCCCTTCCCTGCCAGACTCAGGTCTCCCTGCCGCCGCCCCGGCGCCGCGTCGTCCGATCCGCGAACTGCCCGACGAGCTGATCAGCCAGATCGCCGCTGGCGAGGTGGTCGAGCGCCCGGCCTCGGTGGTGCGCGAGCTGCTCGACAACGCGCTCGATGCCGGCGCGCAGCAGATCACGCTGCGGCTGCTGGCCGGGGGCGTGCGGCTGATCTCGGTCGAGGACGATGGCGGCGGCATCCCGCGCGAGGAACTGCCGGCGGCGCTCAAGCGCCACGCGACCAGCAAGATCGCCAGCCTGGAGGAGCTCGAATCGGTTCACACCATGGGCTTTCGCGGCGAGGCGCTGGCCGCCATCCACTCGATCGCCGATGTCAGCCTGCTGTCGCGCGAGGCCGGTGGCGAGGACGGCCATGGCTGGATGCTGCACGGGCGCACCGGCGAGATCGCGCCCGCCGCGCGCACCCACGGCACGACGATCGAGGTGCGCGAACTGTTCTACACCACGCCGGCGCGACGCAAGTTCCTCAAGACCGACGCGACCGAGCTCGCGCATTGCCTGGAAGCGGTGCGCCGGCACGCGCTCGCGCGCCCCGAGGTCGGCTTCGCGGTCTGGCACGAGGGCAAACTGGTCGAGCAATGGCGCGCCTGCCACCAGGTCGAGCCGCAAGCCGCGCTGGCGCAGCGCCTGGGCGACGTGCTGGGCCAGGATTTCCTTGAGCAGAGCCTGGCGCTGGACTGGCGGGGCCAGGGCATCCGGGTCTGGGGCCGGGCCGGGCTGCCGAACGCCGCGCGCGCGCGCGCCGACCGCCAGTTCGCCTATGTCAACGGCCGCTTCGTGCGCGACAAGGTGATCAGCCACGCCGCGCGCAGCGCCTACGAGGACGTGCTGCACGGCCAGCGCCAGCCGAGCTATGCGCTGTTCATCGAGATCGATCCGACCCGGGTCGATGTCAACGTGCATCCGACCAAGATCGAGGTGAGGTTTCGCGACGGACGCGAGGTGCACCAGGCGGTGTATCACGCGATCGAGAACACGCTGGCCGCGCCGCGCTCGGCGCCAGGCACCGAAGCGGCCGACCCGGACGCGGGCGCTCAGACCGGTCATGCGCCGGCCGCCGGTCTGGCCGCAACGACGGATCAGGACATCGGGCCGGCCATGCCGCGGGTCCAGCTCGGACTCGACATCCAGCAGCCAACCATCGATCAGCACTGGAGCGCCCCCTGGAGCCGGCCCGAGCCGGTCGGCCACAAGGTCGAGGACCTGTCGCTGCTCTGGCAGGCGGGTCGCGCGCCAGACCCGCGAGCAGGCCAGCAACGGCCGGCAGCAAACCTGCATGACGCCACGCCATCGACTGGCCAGCCGCTGACGGCGGCGCAGCCTCTGCAGGCGGCGAGCGCGCCGGCCCCCAGCGCCGGCGCGGCCGAGCCGCCAGACCCCGGCCACTGGCCGCTGGGGCGCGCGATCGCGCAGCTGCACGGCATCTACATCCTGGCCGAGAACGCCCAGGGCCTGGTGCTGGTCGACATGCACGCGGCGCACGAGCGCATCGTCTACGAACGGCTCAAGCAGCAGTTCGAGGCCAGCCCCGACGCCGGCCTGCAAAGCCAGCCGCTGCTGATTCCGACCACCTTCCCCGCCACGCCGCACGAGACCGCGACGGCCGAGACTTGCGCCGAGCAGCTGCGACAACTGGGCCTGGAGATTTCGCTTTTTTCGCCGCGAACGCTGGCGCTGCGCGCGGTACCGGCCGCCCTGGCCCAGGGCGATGGGGTGGATCTTGCGCGCAGCGTGCTGGCCGAACTGGCGCAGCACGAGGCCTCGACCGTGGTGCAGCGCGCGCGCAACCAACTGCTGGCGACCATGGCCTGCCACGGCGCGGTACGTGCCAGCCGGCGCCTGACGCTGGAGGAAATGAACGGCCTGCTGCGCCAGATGGAGACCACCGAACGCAGCGACCAATGCAACCATGGTCGTCCGACCTGGCGCCAGCTCAAGTTGAGCGAACTCGATGCGCTGTTCCTGCGCGGACGCTGAAACATGAACCACACCAACCAGCGGCCGATGTCGCCCACCCTGGTCGTCCTGCTGCTGTCACTGCTGATGGGGCTGCAGCCGATCGCGACCGACCTCTACCTGCCCTCGCTGCCGGACCTGACGCGCAGCCTGAGCGGCGGCATGGCCCAGGCCCAGCTGACGCTGACCGCGATGCTGCTGGGCTTTGGCCTGTCGCAGCTGGCCTGGGGCCCGCTGTCGGACCGCTACGGTCGCCGCCCGGTGCTGATCATCGGCATGAGCCTGTTCACGCTGGCCTCGATCGGCGCTGCGCTGGCCGGCTCGATGCAGGCACTGATCGGCTGGCGCGGCCTGCAGGGCCTGGCCATGGGCGCCTCGATGATGGGCGCGCGCGCGGTGATTCGCGACCTCTACCAGCCCGCCGACGGCGCGCGCGTGATGTCCAAGGCGCTTGGCGGCCTCGGGCTGATCGCCTGCTTCAGCGGTCCGCTCGGCGGCTGGCTGGCGCAGCACCTGGGCTGGCGCGCGGCGCTGGCCGGTGTCGCGCTGTTTGCTGCCGTCGTGCTGGCGATGCTGCTGTGGCGCCAGCGGGAAACGCTGCAGCAGCCCGACCGCGAGGCGCTGAAGCCGGCCCGACTGCTGGCCAACTGGAAGCTGATCCTGCGCCATCCGACCTTCTGGTGCCAGGCCATGATCTCGGCTTTTTCCTTCGGCGGGCTGTTCACCTTCCTGTCGCTGGCCACCT
>JBDLVJ010000128.1:0-3251 GCA_039804875.1 Pseudomonadota bacterium
TGGCCGCCGAGCGACTGGCGAGTCCGGAACAATGGCCCGCCCTCATGGCGGCCACCGAGCTCCAGCCCGAGGACGGCGGCACGCTGGCGGTGATGCTCGACACCGGGCGCGGCCTGCAACGCCCCGCCTATGCCGGCCCGCTGCCAGGCAGCCAGCGCCAGGGCGGTCCCCTGCTCTGGCTGGCGGTGCCCCGCTTCGAGCAAGGCCGCTTCCTGGGCAACCAGGTCGCGGCGATCCGGCTCGAACGCGCGCTGGAACAGATCGTTCCGGCCTGGTTCCTGGCCGATCACGCCCTGCTGACGCTGGACGACGAGGCCGGACTGGCGACATCCGGCGGACCAGGCGCGCGCTATCCCGTGGCCGTGCCGCTGCCTGGCGCGCAATGGAAACTGGCGATCGAGCTGCTGCAGGCTCGACCGGCCAGCGCGCCGCGCGCCTTCTTCGGCATTGCGCTGGCCTGCCTGGGCGCGATGCTGGTCGCGCTCTATTTCTTCTGGCGCGGATCGCTGCGCCGGCGCCAGGCCGAACGGCGACTGCAGACCCAGATCGCGCTGCGCAGCGCGATGGAGCGCTCGGTCACGCTGGGCCTGCTGGCCCGGGACCTGGACGGTCAATGTCTCTATGCCAACCCGGCCTTCTGCCGCATGCTGGGCTGGTCGGCGCGCGAGCTGGCGGCCACGGCCGGCTGGCCGCAGGCCTTGGCGAACAGCCTGGACGCGCTGCCGACAGCGGCAGCAGGGACCTCCGGACTGTCCTCCGGCATCGAACTCCGGCTGCGACAGCGCGACGGACATGAGCTCGATCTGCTGGTCCACGGTGCCCCCCTGATCCGCGCCGACGGCCGCGTGATGGGCTGGATGTACGCCCTGCTCGACATCACCGAGCGCAAGCGGATGGAACGGCTGGCAACGCGCCAGCAGGAACAGCTCGAGGCCTCGGGCCGGCTGATCGCGGTCGGCGAGGTCGCCTCGACACTGGCGCACGAGCTCAACCAGCCGCTGGGCGCGCTCAGCAGCTTCGCCAGCGGCCTGCTCAACCGCGTGCGCCAGGGCAACATCAGCTGGCCCGAAATCGTGCCGGTGCTCGAGCGCATCGAGCGCATGGCCGAGAAGGCCGGCCTGGTGATCCAGCGCATCAACGCCTTTGCCCGACGCCAGGAGATGAGCCGTCAGCCGCTGGCGCTGGTGCCCTTCGTGCGTCGCGTCGCGCGGCAGCTGACGCTGCCGCCAGGGGTGGCGCTGCAGCTCGAGCTGCCCGAGTCAGCCGAGTCAGCCGAGTCAGGGCCGAGCGTGTCGGCCGACGCGCTGCTGCTCGAACACGCGCTGCACAACCTGATCCTGAACGCGACCGAATGGGCCGGACTCGGGGCCAGCGGCGCGAGCGTGGTACGGGTCAGTCTGACGCGGGACTCCGGCCTGACCGGCATCCGGATCGAGGACAGCGGGCCCGGCATCCCCGAGGCGCGGCGCGCCGGCATCTTCGACGCCTTCACCAGCCGCAAGCCGGGCGGCATGGGCATGGGCCTGTCGATCTGCCGCTCGATCGTCGAGGCCCATCACGGCCGGATCGAGGTCGGCCACAGCGCCGCGCTGCAGGGAGCACAATTCACCCTGTGGCTGCCCCTGACAACTTGAACCCCACCGTACATATCGTCGATGACGACGAGGACTTCCGCGATGGCTTGGCCTGGCTGCTGGACTCGCGCGGCCTGTCCGCGCGCGGCTGGAGCGGTGGCGAGGCCTTCCTGCAGGCGCTGCGCGCGGGCAGCGAACCCTGGACCTGCTGTGTGGTGCTGCTCGACATCCGGATGGAACCCCTGTCGGGCCTGGCGACCTTCGAGCGGCTCAAGGCCATGGGCTGGCCCTGGCCGGTGCTGTTCCTGACCGGACATGGCGATGTCGGCATGGCGGTGGCGGCGGTCAAGAAGGGGGCCTGGGACTTCCTCGAAAAACCGTTCCAGAACAACCAGCTGGTCGACCGGATCGAAGCGGCCAGGCAGGGCGCGCTGGCGCTGCAGGCCGGCTCGCGCGACAAGCTCGCGTTCCGCAGGGCGCTGGCGGGACTCAGCGCGCGCGAACGCGAGGTGCTCAACGAACTGCTCGGGGGCCACTACAACAAGAACATCGCCGAGCACCTGGGCATCACGCCGCGCACGGTGGAGTTCCACCGCGCCAACATCTTCGAGAAACTGCAGGTCCAGTCGGCGGTCGAACTGGCGCATCGCATGGGCCTGTATGGCCGTTGAAAGGCGGCGCCGCCGACCTTCGCTCAAGAGTCATCCACAGTCGCAGCACAGGAAACCCGGGCATGATCAGTTTTTCGAATTGGGGCGAGTGGATGCGACATGCGCTGGAGCTGTCCGCCACGATCGCCTTCACGCTCTCGGGAGTCATGGCAGCCGCGCGCAGCCGGCTCGACGCGGTAGGGGTCTATGCGGTGGCTTTCCTGGCCGCCCTCGGTGGCGGCACCCTGCGCGACATCCTGCTCGACCTGCGGCCCTTCTTCTGGGTCCGGCATGTCGAATACCTCTGGGGCGTGCTGGCCCTGAGCACGGCGGCGATGATATTCATGCGGCGACGGCATTTCGAGCCGACCGAAAAAGCCATCCAGCTGCCCGATGCGCTGGGGCTGGGCCTGTTCGCCGCGGTCGGCGTCGACCTGGCCAGCGCCCATGGCATGCCGGCCCTGGTGGCGGTGCTGATGGGCGTGGTCACCCCGGTGTTCGGCGGCGTGCTGCGCGACATCGTCTGCAACCAGATCCCGGCCGCCTTCAGCGACCACCGGCCCTATGCGCTGTGCGCCTTCCTGGGCGGCTGGATCTATCTGGGCCTGCAGGCGCTCGAGACACCCGATTGGCTGACCCTGAGCGCGACGGTCGCCTTCACGGCCGGGCTGCGCATGCTCGCGCTCTGGCGCGACTGGCAACTGCCGATCTGGCGCGTGGACCGCTGACCCCGACTACGGCCTGCCAGCAACTTCGCGGGTCGCGCGTCAGCCCGCGTTCAACGCGCCACGGCCAGCAGCTGCCAGCCACCGGGACAGGACTGCACCTGTGGATGGTACTGGCCGTAGCTCGGACAGTAGTAGGCAATCCCGTCCGGAGCCGATGCGACGACCTGCGGCGGAGCGGCATAGGTCGGTCCCGCATAACTGGAGCCGACATAGGCGGCACCCGCCGGCAGGACATAGGCCGGCTGCGCCGCATAGCCGGAAGGCTGCGAATAGACCACGACCGGCTGGGGCGGCGGTGC
>JBDLVJ010000129.1:0-7265 GCA_039804875.1 Pseudomonadota bacterium
CATCGGGGGCGATGCGCGATTCCAGCAGGTCGGCGAGCTGCATGATCGCCTCTTCCTGGATCTGCGGCCGGGTCATGATCCAGTCGGCGATGCGCGAGTACTTCGAAAGCCCGATGAGATTGGAACGCTCGTTGGGCAGGATGCCGATCCACAGCTTGCCGAGGATCGGCACCAGGTGGTGCGAGCACGCGCTGCGCACCGTGATCGGGCCGACGATCATGAGCTCGTTGAGGTGCTCGGCGTTCGGGAATTCGGTGATGGTCGGTGCCTGCACATAGCGGCCGGCAAAGACTTCCTTCAGGTACATCTTGGCCACCCGGCGCGCCGTGTCGCCGGTGTTGTGATCGTTCTCGGTATCGATCACCATGCTGTCGAGCACGCCCTTCATCTTGTCCGTGACCTCCTCGAACAAGGCCTCGAACTCGCCCGGACGGATGAAGTCGGCGATGTTGTCGTTGGAGTGGAAACGCCGCTTGGCCGCCTGCAGGCGTTCGCGGATCTTGACGGAGACGGGCGTCCCCTCGTCGTGGTTGGCGTCGGTCATGTCTGGTTGCATTTTCATCAGCATGTTTCCATGCTAACACCAGCGTCAGATTTCCGATTTCACAGGGGAATCCCGGCTGGCGACGGCCTGCCAGCGACGGCTAATAGCGCTGACCGAGCAGCAACAGCATGGTCCGCATGATGGCGTAGGCGACCCGGTCGAGCAGGCGCTGGCGCCAGGGACGCTGGCGCAGCTGCTCGCGCTCGATGCGCAGGCCGGCCGTCTGCAGCAGATGGTCGAGCCGCTGCCGGAGCCCGCGTGCAAAGGCCGGATCGCGGGTCACGACATTGGCCTCGCGCGCCATCAGCAGGCTCAGCGGATCGAGATTGGTCGAACCGACCGTGGCCCAGCGGCCGTCGATCACCGCCACCTTGGCGTGCAAGGCACTGGGGGCGTATTCGTGGATCTCGATGCCGGCCTCGAGCAGCCGCTGATAGACCGTGCGGGCCGCGTGGTACTGCAGGAAATGCTCGTACCTGCCATGCAGCAGCAGACGCACGCGCACACCCCGGGCCGCCGCCAGCGTCAAGGCGCGGTGCAGCTTGCGCCCCGGAATGAAATAGGCATTGGCGATCACGATCTCGCGCCGCGCGTGGGCGATCGATTTCAGGTAGGCGCGCTCGATGTCGTGGCGATGCCGCAGGTTGTCGCGCAGCAGCAAGGCGGCCGAGGCCGGCGACATCTTGCGCGGCGGATGCTCGGCCGGCAAGGCTGGCCAGCCGGCGCGCAAGGCCTCCCAGGCGGCGCGGAACTCGTGCTGGCGCGCGCGGCTGACGGCCTGCATGCGCCACCAGAGCTGCTCCATGCTTTCGAGCATGTCGGCCACCAGCGGCCCGCTGACCTGCAGCGCGAAGTCCAGCCGGGGCCGCTCCAGCCGCCCCAGCGAGACATCGTCGAAATCATCGATCAGGTTGATGCCGCCACAGAAGCCCAGCGTGCCATCGACCACGCAGAGCTTGCGATGCAGCCGGCGCCAGCGGCTCGGAATCAGCAGGCCCAGATGGCCCAGCGGCAGATAGACCCGGCACTGGACGCCGGCCTGCTCGAGGCGCTCGCGCCAGGCCGGCGGCAAGCTGGCGGTGCCGATGCCATCGACCACCAGCCGCACCGTGACGCCACGCAAGGCGCAGCGCTCCAGCGCCTCGGCCACCCGCAGCGCCGTACCGGCGAACTGGAAGATATAGGTTTCGACATGCACCAGATGCCGGGCCCGCTCGATGGCCCGGACCATGGCCGGAAACAGCTCGTCCCCGCCTTCGAGCAGGTGCAGCTGATGCCCCCCGCGCAGCGGCGCCTTCAACGCAGCTCTCCGGTCATGCCCCTGAGTCGAAGGCCAGCTCCGCGATCAGCGGCAGATGGTCGGACAGCCGCGCCCAGTTGCCGCCATGCGGCACATGGGCCGACAGCGGGCGCAGACCCCGGGCGTAAATCCGGTCCAGGTGCAGCAACGGCAGGCGCGCCGGGTAGGTCGCGTGCCGGATGTTCTCGAAGGTCAGCAGGCCCAGGGCAGCCATCGCCTCGTGCAGCCGCTGGCCCCAGTCGTTGAAGTCGCCCGCCACCACCAGCGGCTCGCCGACGGGCACCTCGCGCGCCAGCAGCGCGCCGATCTGCTGGACCTGGCGCTCGCGGCTGGCATGGATCAGGCCCAGGTGCACCACCACCACATGCAGCGGCCGGCCCTGAACGTCGAGGCGCACATGCAGCAGACCGCGCTGCTCGAAACGGTGATCCGACACATCGTGATGACCATGACCCAGCACCGGCCAGCGCGTGAGCAGGGCGTTGCCATGCTCGCCGTGGCGCGTGACGGCATTGGTCCGGTAGACCGCCTCGTAGCCTGGCGGCGCCAGGTGGGTCGCCTGGCCGACCCCGGGCCAGTGCGCGAAGCGGCGCTGCATCTGGCGGTTGAAGCCGCGCACTTCCTGCAGGCAGACGACATCGGCCTCGAAGCCCTGCACCGCCTGCATCAGGTTGTGGATCTCGAGGCGGCTGGCCGGGCCGAGGCCCTGCACCCCCTTGTGGATGTTGTAGGTGACGACACGCAAGCTGGTCATGGCGGAAATCATGCCATGACGGCCCTGTTCATGGGGCGGGCGGACGCCGTAAAATGCAAGATTCCAGGCGAATGTCACTGGCAGACCCTGAACCATTTCCCCCACGACAAAGGTTGAAGAAGATGAGCGCAGTTCCCTCGATGTCCGACCGCGACGGCAAAATCTGGATGGACGGCCAGATGGTCGACTGGCGCGACGCCAAGGTCCATGTCCTGACCCACACCATGCACTACGGCTGCGGCGCCTTCGAGGGCGTGCGCGCCTACAACACCGTCAACGGTCCGGCCATCTTCCGCCTCGACGAGCACACCGAGCGCCTGCTCAACAGCGCCAAGATCCTGCGCATGAAGGTGCCGTTCAGCAAGGACGAGCTCAACCAGGCCCAGCTCGACGTGATCCGCGAGAACCAGCTCGAAAGCGGCTACATCCGCCCGCTGCTCTGGATCGGTGACAAGAAGCTCGGCGTCAGCCCCAAGGGCAACACCATCCACGCCATGGTCGCGGCCTGGACCTGGGGCGCCTACCTCGGCGAGGAAGGCATGAGGCGCGGCATCCGCGTCAAGACCTCGAGCTACACCCGCCACCACGTCAACATCACGATGACGCAGGCCAAGGCCGTCAGCAACTACACCAACTCGATCCTGGCCAACACCGAAGCCACCGACGACGGCTACGACGAAGCGCTGCTGCTCGACGCCTCCGGCTTCGTCTCGGAAGGCGCGGGCGAGAATATCTTCATCGTCAAGAACGGCGTGATCTACACCCCCGACCTGTCGGCCGGCGCGCTCAACGGCATCACGCGCAACACCGTGTTCCACATCGCCCAGGACCTGGGCCTGGAGATCGTGCAAAAGCGCATCACGCGCGACGAGGTCTACATCGCCGACGAGGCCTTCTTCACCGGCACCGCCGCCGAAGTGACCCCGATCCGCGAACTCGACCGGATCGAGATCGGCAGCGGCAGCCGCGGCCCGATCACCGAGAAGATCCAGTCGGCCTTCTTCGACATCGTCAACGGGCGCAACCCCAAGTACGCCCACTGGCTGACCCTGGTCTGAAACGGAGCCTCACGATGAACAAGCCGATCGAACTGTCCGCGCACGACCTCAATGGCCACGGCGGTGTCTTCTGCCCCAGCCCGAAAGCCGACATGCAGCTGTGGAACAGCCACCCGCGCGTTTTCCTCGACATCGCCAAGACCGGCCAGGCCAAGTGCCCCTACTGCGGCACGGTCTACCAGCTCAAGGCCGGTGAAGTCGTCGGCCACGGCCACTGACTTCCGCTGAAGCGCGCCGACGGGCGCCAGGCAAGTAAAAAGGCGCAATCCAGGTTGCGCCTTTTTACATTTCACGGCGACCCGGCACAGACCGTGTCGGGCAAGAGCCAACAGGGGTCCGGTCCGTGTCAGTGCGAGCGGATCATGGTGCCGTAGGCTTCCTCGCTCAGGATCTCGAGCAGCATCGCGTGCGGCACGCGGCCGTCGATGATGTGAACCGAATTGCAGCCGCTGTGCGCGGCCTCCAGCGCGCCGGCGATCTTCGGGATCATGCCGCCCGAGATCGTGCCGTCGGCGATCAGGGCATCGACCTCGACCGCGCTCAGGTTGGTCAGCAGCTCGCCGGCCTTGTCGAGCACGCCCCGGATATTGGTCAGCAGCAGCAGCTTCTCGGCGCGCAACACGGTGGCCAGTCGCGCCGCGACCACGTCGGCGTTGATGTTGTAGCTCTCGCCCTGCTCGCCGAAGCCGATCGGGCTCACGACCGGAATGAAGCCCGCGCCCTCGAGCGACTTGACCACGCTCGGATCGATGCTGACGATGTCGCCGACCTGGCCGACATCATGCTCGAGCGTCGGGTCCTGCTGATCGAGCAGCCTGAGCTTCTGGGCCCTGATCAGGCCGCCGTCGCGCCCGGTCAGGCCGACCGCCTTGCCACCGGCGCGGTTGATCATGCCGACGATGTCCTGCTGCACCTCGCCGGCCAGAACCCATTCGACCACCTCCATGGTCTCGGCGTCGGTCACCCGCATGCCCTGGATGAACTGGCCCTGCTTGCCCAGGCGCTTGAGCAGACCCTCGATCTGCGGGCCGCCGCCATGCACCACGACCGGATTGATGCCGACCAGCTTGAGCATCACCACGTCCTCGGCGAAGGCCTGTTGCAGCGCGGGGTCGGTCATGGCGTTGCCGCCGTACTTGATCACCATGGTCTTGCCATGGAACTGACGGATATAGGGCAGCGCCTGCGCGAGGATCTCGGCCTTGTCGCGGGACTGGACATGGGACAGGTCGTGGGGAATATGGGTCATGGCTGATCCTTGGGTTGGATGAAATGCGGATCAAATTGTGCCGGAAAGCACGGACCTTCTCCGTCACGAAATCTTCACAGGCCAAAGGGCTCGCCCCATGCGACACTGGGTGCCGTATCAGTGAACGACCCGACATGAACCCGACCGAAGTCGAACTCAAGCTGCTGCTGCCTGGCGCCGACGCGCTGACGGTGGAACAGACCCTGTCCCTTGTCCCGGCCCTGGCGGCCTGCGCGCCACGCCGGCAATGGCTCTGGAACCGCTACTACGACAGCCCCGCGCAGGCACTGCGACAGCAGCGCGGCGCGCTGCGCCTGCGCTGCGTGAGCGACCAGCCCTGGCCCGACACCGATCCGGGACAGCCGCCCCGTGGAGCATGGATACAGACCTTCAAGACCGCCGGCGTCTCGCGCGGCGGTCTGAGCCAGCGCGGTGAATGGGAGTCCGAGGTCGCCAGCGGCGCGCTCGACCCGGCGGCCCTGGCCGCCACGCCCTGGTCGACGCTCGACCCCACGGGCGAGCTGTTCGATCAGCTCCAGCCCTGCTTCGACACCCGCTGCCGCCGCACGACCTGGCTGCTGCGGCAGGCCGACGGCAGCCGGATCGAGATCGCGCTCGACATCGGCGAGATCGCGGCCGCCGGCCAGGTGCTGCCCCTGCTCGAAATCGAGCTCGAACTCCAGGCCGGCATGCCGCAAGCCCTGTTCGAGCTGGCCCGGCAGATCGCCAGCGAGATCGCGGTGCTGCCCTGCGACGCCAGCAAGGCCGAGCGCGGCTACGCGCTGGCGCAGGGCCTGAACCATGGCCCGGCGCGCGCGCGCGCCACCCATCTGCCAGCCGGCGTGGCGCCACTGGCCGCCGCGCAACAGGCCATGGGCGAGATGCTCGAACAGTTCACGCGCAATCTGGCTGGTCTGCTGCGCGGCGACGACCCCGAGCTGGTGCATCAGGCGCGCGTGGCCTGGCGACGCTGGCGCAGCGCGGAACGGCTGTTCCGGCCCTGGCTGACCGAACTGGCGCCGCGCGGGCAGCTGCTTCCCCTGCTCGACGCGCTGGGCCAGCTGCGCGATCTCGACGTGGCATGCGACGAAACCCTGCCAGGCTGGAGCACTGCCTACGCAGAGGGCGACCCAGGGCGACTCGAACTCGCGTGCCAGACCCTGGACCGGATGGCCGCCGCCGCTCGGACCCAGCGCGCCACGACGCGCGCCCTGCTGGCGCAGCCCGGCACGGGGCTGGGCCTGCTCGGACTCGCGCAATGGCTGCACGAACTGTCGGGCAGCACCGGGGAACGCGACGCACCCCGACGCAAGGCCGACCGCGACTGGGCCCGGGAACGCAGCGCGCGCCTGCTGAGGCGGCTGCACCGCTCGATCGAGAACTCGGACCGCGACGGCGCCGCAGAGCCCCAGCAGCACCAGACCCGGCTGCTGGCCAAGCGGGTGCGCTACGGCGTGGAAACCCTGCTCGACCTGCTGCCCAAGAAGAAGGCCAGCCGCTGGCTGCGCGAGTCCAGCCGGGTACAGGCCCGCATCGGTGCCGAGCGCGACCTGCTGCGCGCGATCGCGCTGCTGCAACAGCAGACAGCGGGCGGCGGCCTGCTCGACTTCCTGCGCGGCGTCGCGGCGGCCCGCCACCACGACTAAGCCGGGGCCGGGTAAAATCGGCGCTCGTTCAATGACCCGTCAGCCTCTGGATCTACACCATGAACCGCTGCTTCCCGCCATGCACAAACGCCACCCGCTGAAAGCGGCTTGCGCCGCCGCGCTGATCCTTCTGCCCGCGCTGGCCCTGGCGCAAAACGCCAGCGACCAGCTGCGGCGCCAGTTCCCCGAACAGGCCCGACGCGGCGTGCTGCGCGTGACGGCACCACCCGACATCTTGCTCGATGGCAAGCCCGACCGGCTCTCGCCGGGCGCGCGCATCCACGGCACCGAGCAACGGATCGTCATGGCCGGACAGCTGGTGGGGCAGGAACTGCCGGTCAACTACCTGCGCGAGGGCATGGGCCTGGTGCATGAGGTCTGGCTCCTGACACCGGCCGAGCAGGCGCAGCACCGCGGCGGCAAGGCCGAACGGGTGCAACGCAACTACCGCTTCGGCTCCGAGGCAAACCCGCCCGCCAACTGAGCTCCAGCGGGCGCCTCGGCACCCGCCCTCTCCTCCTCTCATCGCAGACCGGCGCCTGGGTGCCGGTCTGCCTGTTCCGTTTTTCCGCCACTACCCGCCATGAGCAAAAAAGTCTTCATCAAAACCTTCGGCTGCCAGATGAACGAGTACGACTCGGACAAGATGGCCGACGTGCTGGGCGCCGCCCAGGGCTACGAGCCGACCCAGGACATCGAACAGGCCGACCTGAT
>JBDLVJ010000130.1:0-6676 GCA_039804875.1 Pseudomonadota bacterium
GCCAGCGTCTCATCCAATGTAGTTTGCAGCAGGTTCGACAAGTGAAAAAGGGAACGCGTTGAACACGTTCCCTTTTTAGCCCACTTCAGCCTAGCTCGGGCTTAACTGACTGGCATTAGCCACTCGGGCGGGTTCGGGGTGACGGGCCACCTGGGCGGGTGGCCGGGACCCAGGCCTCATGCCGTGACGTTGATCGTCGAGCCGGTGCTGGGACCGAAGTCGCTGCTGGCGATCCTGGAGTACTGTTCGGTCAGCTGCTGGGCGAGCTTGCCGATCTCGGTTGCGTTCAGCGAACCATCGGCGTCGGCGTCTGCCGATTTGAACAGGTTCTGGATCGCCGTGCTGGCGGAACTGGCCGCGCTGGCGGTGGCGCGCTCGGCGGCGGACACCACGCCATCCTCGTTGGTGTCGAGCGGGTCGAGGTCGGCCGAGTCGCTGGACTGGCTGGCGCTGTTGGCCGCGTCCACGCCACCCGCGGGAGGCGGGGGCGGCGGCATGCCGCCATGGCCATGGGCCTTGCCCGTGGCGCCGCTGGCCTGCAGCGCCTGGCTGCTCTCGCTGCTCGCCTGCTCGGACGACTCCTCGGCGGACCCGCTGCCGCTGGTGGTGCCGCGTGCCTGCAGGAATTCCTGGGTCGAGCTCGGCGGCGGGAACATGCTCTTCATCACGCTGTCGAGCTCGTCGGAGCTCAAGGAGCCGTCCTTGTTGCTGTCGGACTGGCTCAGCACGTCGGCCGCGCTGCTGTTGCTGCTGGTGCCGGTCTTCTTCGCGGCCTTGTCGAGCAGGGTCTGCAGTTCGGTGCTGTCCACGCCGCCGCTGCCATCGGCATCGGCCTTCTGGAACAGGCGTTCCTGCATCCGGGCCTGGCGGTTGCCTTGCAGGGCCTGTGTGTTGCTCCAATTGCTGCTGCTGACGCTGCCGATCGATGACATGATTTGCTTCCTTTTTCACGAGCGGTGGCCGACCACCTGATTGCATTCCGCCCAGTCTACGAATCTCGTGTAAGCCGCCTGTGTCCGGTTTGTATCAGGCCTGACATAAAACACGCGCGACGTGGCGGAACAATCCGCTCCGGTTCCGCTCTTTTCATTTTTTCACATGCCCATGCCCCGCATCTTGCTGGTGGATGATGATCACGAAATCACCACCCTGCTGGCCGACTACCTCCAGCGCTACCACTTCTCGACCGTCCGTGCCCATGATGCCGTCTCGATGCGCGAGGTGCTGGCGCGCGAGGCCGTGGACCTGGTCGTGCTGGACTGGATGCTGCCCGGCACCGATGGCCTGACCCTGGCCCGCGAACTGCGCCAGCGCGCCTGCCACCTGCCCATCATCATGCTGACGGCCCGGGCCGGGGCTTTCGACTGCGTGCTGAGTCTGGAGAACGGCGCCGACGACTACATGAGCAAGCCGTTCGAGCCGCGCGAGCTGGTGGCCCGGATGCAGGCGGTGCTGCGGCGGGTCCAGGCCCGCGCTCCCGCGCCCGAGGTCATGGCGGCCGAGGTGATCGAGTTCGACGGCTGGCGCCTGCACCGCATGGAGCGGCATCTGAGCGCGCCCTCCGGCGTCGTGCTGCCGCTGTCGAACGCCGAGTTCCGCCTGCTGGGCACCTTCCTGAACCATCCGCGCCAGCTGCTGAGCCGCGAACAGCTGATGGACGAGGCGCGCGGGCGTCACATGGAGGCCTTTGATCGCAGCATCGATCTGCTGGTCTCGCGCTTGCGCCACAAGCTCGATCAGGGCGGCGGGCCGACCGGCTTCATCAAGACCGTGCGTGGCCTGGGCTATCTGTTCCAGGTCCGGACCATCCGCAAGCTGCAGGGCCAGGAACTCCGATGAAGCGCTATTTGCCCTCGACGCTGTTCGGGCGCCTGGCCGCCCTGCTGTTCGCGGCGGTGCTGGCCAGCCATGTGCTGGCGCTGACGCTGTTGTTCGAGCTGCGGCCGCCACCGCACTATGTCCAGGCGCCGACCGTTGCCGGCGCTGGCCGGCTGACGCCACCGGAGCCACCCGCCCACGGCCCGCGCCCCGTGCTGCACCCGGGGCTGCTGCTCGACATCGGCGTGCGCTTGGGCGTGCTGATGCTGGCGGCCTGGGTCGGGGCGCGCTGGCTGTCGGCGCCGATCCGGCAGCTGGCGCATGCGGCCCAGGAGCTGGGCAAGAACATCGACCGCGCGCCCCTGCCCGAAACCGGCACCGCCGAATGCCGGGAGGCCACCCGCGTGTTCAACCAGATGCAGCAGCGCATCCGCCAGCAGATCGCCGAGCGCGAGCATTTCGTGGCGGCCGTCTCGCACGACCTGCGCACGCCGCTGACCCGCCTGCGCCTGCGCGCCGAGTCGGCGCGGGATGCCGTGCTGCGCGCCGGCCTGTGCCGGGATGTCTCGGAGATGGAGGCCCTGGTCGGGGCCACGCTGGATCATCTGAGCGGCACCGCGGCGCCCGAGCCCCTGGTCCTCGTCGACATGCAGGCCCTGGTCGACAGCCTGCTCGACGACGAGCTCGACTGCGGGCACCGGGTCAGCCTGAGCGGCCAGGCCCGGCCCCTGAGCGGGCAGCCACGCGCCTTGCGGCGCTGTCTGGACAATCTGGTCGGCAACGCGATCCGCTATGGCGCCGAGGCCCAGGTCGAACTGAGGGATTCGCCCCAGGCCCTGACGATCACGGTCTGCGACCGGGGACCGGGCCTGCCGCCGGAGGAACTCGACAAGGTGATGCAGCCCTTCTACCGGGTGGAGGCGTCGCGCCATCGCGACAGCGGCGGGGTCGGTCTGGGGCTGGCGATCGCGCGCGACATCGCGCGCCGGCATGGGGGCAGCCTGAGCCTGAGCAACCGTCCGCAAGGCGGCTTGCAGGCCTGCCTGACCCTGCCGCGCCAGCCGTGACCGGCCTGGCGCGGCCCCGGGTCCCTCAGCGGGACACCACCCGCACCATTTCGAGGCACTTGGCGGCGTAGCCCCACTCGTTGTCGTACCAGGCCACGATCTTGACGAAGCTCTTGTCGAGCGCCAGGCCGGCGCCGGCGTCGAACACGCTGGTGCAGTTCTCGCCCCGGAAGTCGGTCGAGACCACCTTCTCGTTGGTGTAGCCCAGTATGCCCTTGAGCGCGCCCTCGGACTGGGCCTTCATCTCGGCGCAGATCTCCTCGTAGCTGGCCTCGTTCTCGAGCTCGACCGTCAGGTCGACCACCGACACGTCCGAGGTCGGCACGCGAAAGCTCATGCCGGTCAGCTTCTTGTTGAGCTCGGGGATCACCTTGCCAACGGCCTTGGCCGCGCCGGTGCTCGACGGAATGATGTTCTCGAGGATGCCGCGCCCGCCGCGCCAGTCCTTGCGCGAGGTGCCATCGACGGTCTTCTGGCTCGCCGTGGCGGCGTGGACGGTCGTCATCAGGCCGCGCTTGATGCCCCATTTGTCGTTGAGCACCTTGGCCACCGGGGCCAGCGCGTTGGTGGTGCAGGACGCATTCGAGACCACGGCCTCGCCGGCGTACTTGCCGTGGTTGACGCCGTAGACGAACATCGGCACGTCGTCCTTGGACGGGGCCGAGATCACGACCTTCGTGGCGCCCGCGTCGATATGCGCCTGGTTGCCCTCGGCGGTCAGGAACTGGCCGGTGCACTCGAGCACCACGTCCACGCCCATCTTGCCCCATTGCAGCAGCTCGGGATCGCGCTCATGCGTCAGCGGGATGGCCTTGCCGTTGACGATCAGGTGGTTGTCGTCGAAGCTGACTTCGCCCTGGAAGCGGCCATGCACGCTGTCGTACTTCAGCATGTAGGCCAGGTAGTCGGCCGGCTTGGGGTCGTTGATGCCGACGACCTCGATGTCGTCGAAGCCCAGCGCGGCGGCGCGCAGCGCCAGACGACCGATACGGCCGAAACCATTGATGCCCAGTTTGATGGTCATGATTTGCTTTTTCCGGAAGTTACAAAATCGTTACGTACCCGTAGCATGGACCAGGGCGCTGACGGCGCCCTGTCGATCCGGGTCGCGGCGGGACCGGCCCGCCGCCTGAATCAGTCTCAGGCCTTCCCGCCGACGACGGCCAGCACGGTGGCGGCGACGTTCTCGGGCGTGAAGCCGAAATGCTTGAACAGCACCGGGGCCGGAGCCGACTCGCCATAGCTGTCGATGCCGACCACGGCGTCGCAGCGGTACTTCCACCAGCCGTCGGTCGAACCCATCTCGACCGCGATGCGCGGCAGGCCGGCCGGCAGCACGCCGGTCTTGTAGTCGCCGTCCTGGCGGTCGAAGGTGGTGTTGCTCGGCATCGAGACCACGCGCACGGCCACTTCCTGCTCGGCCAGCAGCCGCTGCGCGGCCAGCGCGAGCTGGACTTCGGAGCCGGTCGCGATGATCACGGCCTTGGCCTTCTTGTTCTTCTTGAAGCCGACATCGGCCGGCTCGCTCAGCACATAGGCGCCCTTGGCGATGTCGTCGAGCGAGGCCTTGGGCGCGTAGGGCAGGTTCTGGCGGCTCAGCAGCAGCGCGGTCGGCCGGTCGGCATTGCGCAGCGCGACGGTCCAGGCGACGGCGGTCTCGGCGGTGTCGCCCGGACGCCAGACATCCAGGTTCGGGATCAGGCGCAGGCTGGCGGCATGCTCGATCGACTGGTGGGTCGGGCCGTCCTCGCCCAGGCCGATCGAGTCGTGGGTGAACACGTGCACCACGCGCCGCTTCATCAGCGCGGCCATGCGGATCGCGTTGCGGCTGTAGTCGCTGAAGGTCAGGAAGGTGCCGCCGTAGGGAATGTAGCCGCCGTGCAGCGCCACGCCGTTCATGATCGCGGCCATGCCGAATTCGCGCACGCCGTAGTTGATGTGGCGACCGCCCTGGCCGGCCTCGTTCCTGACCACGGCGCCGGTGGCGTCGAAGCGCAGGTTGGGCGTGGACTTGGTATTGGTCAGGTTGGAGCCGGTCAGGTCGGCCGAGCCGCCCAGCAGTTCGGGCAGCGCGGCGGTGAAGGCTTCCAGCGCCAGCTGGCTGGCCTTGCGGCTGGCCACGGTCTCGGCCTTGGCGTGGGCGGCGGCCAGGGTGTCGGCGGCGATCTGCTCGAAGTTCTTCGGCAGCTCGCCCTTCATGCGGCGCTCGAATTCCCTGGCTTCGGTCGGGAAGGCCTTCTTGTAGGCCGCGAAGCGCTCCTTCCAGGTCTTCTCGGCCGCCTTGCCGGCGTCCTTGGCGTCCCAGGCGGCATAGACATCCTTCGGTATCTCGAACGGGCCGTGGCTCCAGCCCAGCGCCTCGCGCGTCAGCGCGATCTCGGCGGCGCCGAGCGGCTCGCCGTGTGCCTTCGAGGTGTTGGCGCGGTTCGGGCTGCCCTTGCCGATATGGGTCTTGCAGCAGATCAGGGTTGGCCGGGTCGCGTCGAGCTTGGCCTGGGCAATCGCGGCGTCGACCGCGTCGGCGTCATGGCCGTCGACGGCGCGGATCACGTTCCAGCCGCAGGCCTCGAAGCGCTTGGGGGTGTCGTCGATGAACCAGGGCGTGACCTGGCCGTCGATCGAGATGCCGTTGTCGTCGTAGAGCGCGATCAGCTTGCCGAGCTTCCAGGCGCCGGCCAGCGCGATCGCCTCGTGGCTGATGCCTTCCATCAGGCAGCCGTCGCCCAGGAAGACATAGGTGCGGTGATCGACGATCTGGTGGCCGTCGCGGTTGAACTCGGCCGCCAGCAGCTTCTCGGCCAGCGCGAAGCCGACCGCGTTGGTGATGCCCTGGCCCAGCGGGCCGGTGGTGGTCTCGACGCCCGGGGTGTGATCGACCTCCGGGTGGCCGGCGGTCTTGGAGCCGAGCTGGCGGAAGTTCCTGAGCTCGCTCATCGGCAGCTTGTAGCCGCTCAGATGCAGCAGCGCGTAGATCAGCATCGAGCCGTGGCCGTTCGATAGCACGAAGCGGTCGCGGTCGAACCAGCCCGGATTGGCCGGGCTGTGCTTGAGGTGGCGGCCCCACAGCGCGACCGCCATGTCCGCCATGCCCATGGGCGCGCCCGGGTGGCCCGAGTTGGCTTGCTGCACGGCATCCATGGCCAGCGCGCGGATGGCGTTGGCCATGGTTTGCGCGTTGACGGCGCAGGCTTGGGATGGGGTCTTGGCGTCGGTCATGAGAGCCTCAAAAATCTAAACCCGAGATTTTATCTGTGCCCTTTCGGCGCCCGCAAGAAATGCGGTTTCAGCGTGGTTTCTGGCAGACGGAGTCGCGTTGTTCGCGCTCCTCGCAGAACTGCTCGTGCAGCAGGCGCTCGAACTCGCGCGCGCGCGCATCGATGATGGACAGTTCGGCGTGGTCGCCGTTGCCCTGCTGGCGCGCCAGTGTCTGGGCCGACTTCATGCGACTCAGCGCGCCCGCGAGGTCGAGCTGGGCGCGCTGGGCCTCGGCCATGGCCCGCGCGGCGCGCACCGGCTGCTCCTGCTGCTGCGCCACCGTGGCCAGGGCCTGCCAGGCCGGCATGTCGTCGGGGTGCAGCGCCAGCCAGGTTTGCAAGCGCTGGCTGGCGCTGTCGAGCGCCCGCGCGTCCGGTGGCGCGCTGGCCGCGAGCGCGCCCAGCAGCAGCGCCGCGCGCTCGGGGGCGGCCAGTGACTGTTCGCGCAGCGTGGCCCGCTCCAGGCCGGCCAGGCGCTCGCTCTGCGTCAGCTGCATGGCCTCGAGCGCGAGCAGGTTGACCGCCTGGCGCGCGGCG
>JBDLVJ010000131.1:0-6195 GCA_039804875.1 Pseudomonadota bacterium
ATGCCGCTGAGGTACAGCAGACCGCCGACCAGACGAATGATGTAGAAGGGGATGGACGCCTTGACCGACTGCACGAAGGTGTAGGTCAGGGTACCGTCGTCGTTGAGGGCACGCCACATCAGACCCTGGGTCACGCCCGAGATCCACAGCGCGGCGATGTAGAGCACGATGCCGATGGTGGCGAGCCAGAAGTGCAGTTCGATGGCGGGCACCGAGTGCATCTGCTTCTGGCCGTACAGGCGCGGAATCAGGTAGTAGAGCGAGCCCATGGTCACCAGACCGACCCAGCCGAGGGCGCCGGAGTGCACGTGGCCCACGGTCCAGTCGGTGTAGTGCGACAGCGCGTTGACGGTCTTGATCGCCATCATAGGGCCTTCGAAGGTCGACATGCCGTAGAAGGACAGCGACACGATCAGGAAACGCAGGATCGGGTCATCACGCAGCTTGTGCCAGGCGCCAGACAGGGTCATGATGCCGTTGATCATGCCGCCCCAGGACGGTGCCAGCAGGATCAGCGAGAAGATCATGCCGACCGACTGGGTCCAGTCCGGCAGCGCGGTGTAGTGCAGGTGGTGCGGACCCGCCCACATGTAGGTGAAGATCAGCGCCCAGAAGTGGACGATGGACAGGCGGTAGGAGTAGACCGGACGCTCGGCCTGCTTGGGGATGAAGTAGTACATCATGCCCAGGAAGGCGGCGGTCAGGAAGAAGCCCACCGCGTTGTGGCCGTACCACCACTGCACCATCGCATCGGCGGCACCGGCATAGGCCGAGTAGGAGTGCAGCAGGCTGGTCGGCAGCGCGGCGCTGTTGACGATGTGCAGCAGGGCCACGGCGATGATGAAGGCGCCGAAGAACCAGTTGGCCACGTAGATGTGACGCACCTTGCGGGTGCCGACGGTGCCGAAGAACACGATCGCATAGGAGATCCAGACCAGGGCGATCAGCACGTCGATCGGCCAGATCAGCTCGGCGTACTCCTTGCCCTGGGTGTAGCCCAGCGGCAGCGAGATCACGGCCAGCACGATGACCAGCTGCCAGCCCCAGAAGGTGAAGGTGGCGAGCGGACCGGCGAACAGACGGGTCTGGCAGGTGCGCTGCACCACGTAGTAGCTGGTCGCGAACAGGCCGCAACCGCCAAAGGCGAAGATCACCGCATTGGTGTGCAGCGGACGCAGGCGACCGAAAGAGGTCCAGGGCAGACCGAGGTTGAGCTCGGGGAAGGCGAGCTGGGAGGCGATGATCACGCCCACCAGCATGCCGACCACGCCCCAGATCACGGTCATGATGGCAAACTGCCGGATGACCTTGTCGTCGTAGACCCCCGGTAGGGAATCCCTTGTTGTCACTGACATAAAAACTCTCCTATTAAAACACTGCTTTGAAGTTTCGACCTTGAAGGCAAAATGGGCATTGACCTGGGTCAATCGCCATGGAAAATGCGCTGGCCTTCACGTTCCACGTTATCGAATTGTCCGCCTTGCAGGGCCCACCAGAACAGGCCCATGATGCCAAGCACCAGCAGGACCGACAGAGGAATGAGCAGATACATGGATTCCATCGTTGACCTCTCCATCAAACAGGAAGGGATTGTGGCGGACGCGCCAGCCGCAGCGCATTGCCCATGACGAGCAGCGAGCTGGCCGCCATGCCCAGTCCGGCCAGCCAGGGCGGCATCCAGCCGGCCAGTGCCAGCGGCACGGCCACCAAGTTGTAGACCGCGGCCCACCACAGGTTCTGGCGCACGACCAGCAGGGTCTTGCGCGCCAGCACGATCGCCGCGACCAGCTCGTCGAGCTGGCCGCCTTGCACCACGAAATCGGATTGCGCCTGGGCCAGAGGGGCGCCATGGCCGAGCGCGAAGGAGCTGTCGGCCCGCGCCAGCACCGGGCCGTCGTTGAGGCCGTCGCCGACCATGGCCAGGCGATGGCCCTGCTGCTGCAGCGCGAGCACCTCGGCGAGCTTGCGCTCGGGACTGGCCTGCGCGACCACCTGGGTGATGCCGAGCTGGCGCGCCACGCGCTCGGCCGCCTGCGCCTGGTCGCCCGAGAGCAACCGGGTTTCGAGTCCGAGCCCATGGAGCCGCGCCACCACGGCGGCGGCCTCCTCGCGCACGCCCTCGTCGAGCACGAAGGTGGCGAGCCAACCGCTGGCATCGACCAGGTAGCTGCAGGGCTGACCGGCGACCGTCCGGCCCGCGCCAAGCAAGCCGGCTTCGTCGAGATCGCAAAAACGGGCCGAGCCGAGCCTGAGCAGGGTCTCGCCCTGCCCCGCCTGCAAGCCCAGGCCCGGCAGTTCCCGCACCTCGCTGAAGGCTGGCCGGGACAGACCCCGCTCCTGGGCGGCGCGCGTGACGGCGCGCGCGACCGGATGCAGCGAGACGCTCGCCAGGGGCACCGCCTGCTCCAGCGCCTGCCCGGGCGCCAGACCGGGGCGAACCAGGATCTGGTCCAGCACCAGCCGGTCGCGCGTCAGCGTGCCGGTCTTGTCGAAGACGACGGTATCGATACCGGCGAGTGCCTCGAAGGCCTGCAGCCGCCGCACCAGCACGCCGCGCTTGGCGAGCGCCCCGGCGGCGGCCAGCATGGCCACGGGCGTGGCGAGCGACAGGGCGCAGGGACAGGTCACGATCAGCACCGCGACCGCGACCGCGATCGCCCGGTCAGGATCGATCTGCCACCACCACCAGCCCGACAGGGCCGCCGCCAGCAGCACCGCCAGCAGGAAAGGCGCGGCGATGCGATCGGCCAGCAGGGCCAGGCGCGGTTTCTCGGTCGAGGCACGCTCCATCAGCTGGACGATCTGGGCAAAGCGGGTGTCGCGGCCGAGGCGCTCGATGCGCATCAACGCCGCGCCCGCCAGGTTGTAGCTGCCCGCCACAAGCGCCTCGCCCTGGCGGCGCGTGACGGGATGGGATTCGCCGGTCAGCAAGGCCTCGTCGACCGTGGCACCGGCGCTCAGCAGCGGGCCGTCGCCCGGAAAGGCCTGACCGGCCTGCACCCGCACCACGTCGTCCGGCCGCAGCCGCTTAAGCGAGATCGACTCGAAGGCGCCATCGGCCAGCTGACGCTCGCAGCGCTCGGGCAGGCGATTCATCAGCGCGTCGAGGGCACCGGCGGTGCGGTCGCGCGCCTTGAGCTCGAGGTAGCGGCCGCCAAGCAGGAAGAAGACGAACATGGTCAGCGAGTCGTACCAGATCTCGCTGCCCCAGGGCCCGGCCGGATCGAAGGTGGCACCGCTGCTGGCGATGAACGTCACGAGAATGCCGATCGAGACCGGGGTGTCCATGCCGACACGGCCACGCCTGAGGTCGCGCCAGGCATTGCCAAAGAAGGGGCCGCTGGCAAACAGCAGCACCGGCACGCTCAGGATCCAGCAGGCCCAGCGCAGCAGGTGCAGCAGATCGGGCGCGATCTCGCCGGGCTCAGTGACGTACATCGGTGTCGTGTACATCATGACCTGCATCATGCAAAAGCCCGCGACGAACAGGCGCCAGAGCGCCTTGCGGGTCTCGGCCTGACGCTCGCTGACGCTGAGCGCCTGCTGCAACGGCAACAGGCGGTAGCCGGCCGCGCCGACCGCGCGCGCGAGCTCCGAGATCCGGACCAGCGCCGGGTCCCAGCGCACGATCAGGCGCCGCGTGGCGGCGTGGACCTGCGCCGACAGCACGCCGGACTGGCCGGCAAGGGCCGACTCGACCGCGTCGGAACAGGCCGGGCAGTACATGCCCTGCACCAGCAGCACGGATTCAAGGGCCGGCCGGCCCTGGATCTCGCAGTCCTGGGTGAAGTCCTGCTGCTCGACCGGGTCGTCGAGCACGCTGAAATCATCGGTGACCGTCAGCGGCCCCCGATGCTGGCCCGACAGCCAGCTACCCACGCCCCCGACGGACGCTGGATTGCTGCCAAAAGCCTGGATATCTGCCATAGTCGCACATTATCTCAGGGTATTCTGACGGTACCTGACCTGGACCCGGCCTGTCCGTGCGCGAGCTGGCCACGGCGGGTCGGAACCGCAGTCCACCCCCCTCATTCACCGGCAAGGAGGTTTCATGTACAAGCGCATACTGGTGGCTACCGACGGCTCCAAATTGTCCGAGGCGGCCGTCGCGCACGCCCTGAATCTGGCCGACATCACGGGCGCCGAAGTGGTGGCGCTCAAGGTCGTGCCGCGCTACCCGCAGACCTATTTCGAAGGCGGGGTGGGGGTGGACGCCGAGGAGATCAAGCGGGTCGAAGACCTGTGGCAAAGCGAGGCCCTGCAGGTGGTCAACGCGATCAGATCCGAGGGCCAGAAGCGCCAGATCAAGGTCAAGGCCACGACCGCGAAGTCGGATCTGGTGTCCGAGGCCATCATCGCCACGGCCAAGCGCAGCAAGTGCGACCTGATCGTGATGGCCTCGCACGGCCACAAGGGCATCAAGCGTCTGCTGCTGGGCAGCGAGACGCAGCAGGTGCTGACCCACTCCCACATCCCGGTGCTGGTGCTGCGCTGAAGGCCGGACCTGGCCTGGCTGGCCCGGTCATGTGCCGGCGGGTCAAGCCAATCAGGCCGAAGGCTGGCGCCGCGCCCACAGCCAGAGCAGCCAGCCAGCCAGGATCATCGGCAGCAACAGCCACTGGCCCATGCTCAGGCCCATCTGCAGCAGGCCGAGGTGGGCGTCGGGTTCGCGGAAATATTCGGCAATGAAGCGCATCAGGCCGTAGCCGGCCAGGAAGGCGGCCGAGACCTCGCCGCGACGCCTCGGCTGGCGCGCGTAGAGCCAGAGCAGGACGAACAGCAGCAGGCCCTCGAGCGCGAACTGGTAGAGCTGCGAGGGGTGACGCGGCAGGTCGCCAGCGCCACGGAACACCATGGCCCAGGGCAGCGCGGGATCGGCCACCCGCCCCCAGAGCTCGCCGTTGATGAAGTTGCCGATGCGCCCGGCCGCCAGTCCGGTCGGCACGCAAGGCGCGACGAAATCCATCACCTGCAGCCAGGGCTTGTGGCGCGAGTGCGCGAACCAGGCCATCGCCAGCAGCACGCCAAGCAGGCCGCCGTGAAAGCTCATGCCGCCCTCCCAGACCGCGAACACCTTGAGCGGATGGGCCAGGTACTCGAGCGGCTGGTAGAACAGCACATAGCCGATCCGGCCGCCAAGCACGACTCCCAGCACGCCGAGGAACAGGATGTCCTCGACATCACGCGCGCTCCAGGCGCCCCGTCCCTCGATCGGCGCGAAGGAGGGGTGACGCAGGCGCCGGCGTCCGAGCCAGACGAACATCAGGAAGGCCGCCAGATAGGTCAGTCCATACCAGTGGACGGACAAGGGGCCCAGGCGCAGGGCCACCGGATCGATGTGCGGTTGGATCAACATGGGGCCATTGTGCCAGCGCAGCAGACCCGGCCCGCGCGGTACCACCCGCCTCCTTGGCGTCGATCAGCGCCGGTCGAGCGGTGGCAGGCCCAGACGGCGACGGCTCGCATCCAGGCGTCGGCGCTTGCGCTCGTCCATCCGGGCGCTGGCCTGGCTTCTTGTGTAGCCGTAGCGGTCGGCCCACCACCACCAGACCACGGCCAACCCGAAGGGTGACAGCACCCCCCACCAGTCCCAGGCCGCGATCGGCTCGATTTGCAGGTACTTGAGCAGCAGCAGCGCCAGCCCCAACAGCAACAGATACATCGCAAGCTCCCCCTGCCGCGAACGCGGCTGGTCATCGTCTGGCATGGTAGCCCGGAGCCGTCAAAAAAAACAGCCCGCCAGGGCGGGCTGCTGACTGGAGCGGCAACGCGCTCAGTTGGACTGGGCCAGCTGGTCCAGGATATGCGGGTTCTCGAGCGTCGAGGTGTCCTGGGTCACGGCCTCGCCCTTGGCGAGCGAGCGCAGCAGGCGACGCATGATCTTGCCCGAACGGGTCTTGGGCAGGTTTTCGCCGAAACGGATTTCCTTGGGCTTGGCGATAGGACCGATTTCCTTAGCGACCCAGTTGCGCAGTTCGTTGGCCAGCTTCTTGGCGTCCTCGCCGGTCGGCACCTGGCCCTTGAGCACGACGAAGGCGACGATGGCCTCGCCGGTCAGGTCGTCCGGACGGCCGACCACGGCGGCCTCGGCCACCAGGTCGGTCTTGGCGACCAGCGCGGACTCGATCTCCATCGTGCCCATGCGGTGACCCGAGACGTTGAGCACGTCGTCGATGCGGCCCGTGATGCGGAAGT
>JBDLVJ010000132.1:0-4654 GCA_039804875.1 Pseudomonadota bacterium
GGCCAGATCTTCATCAACTGCATGGAGAAGCTGACCATGAACGCGCCCCGGGAGACCCTCAAGGTCCGCCTGTCGGCCGCGCTCGACGCCGGCATCGACGGCATCACGCTGGCGGCCGGCCTGCACCTCAGCAGCTTCGCGCTGATCGAGGACCACCCGCGCTTCCGTCATGCCAAGCTCGGCATCATCGTGTCCTCGCTGCGCGCGCTGCAGCTGTTCCTGAAGAAGAACGCGCGCCTGAACCGCCTGCCCGACTATGTCGTGGTCGAGGGTCCGCTGGCCGGCGGCCACTTGGGCTTCGGCATGGACTGGGCCCAGTACGACCTCGCGACCATCGTCGCCGAGATCGCCGCCTGGCTCAAGGCCGAGCAGCTCGAGATTCCGCTGATCCCGGCCGGCGGTATCTTCACCGGCAGCGATGCGGTGCGCTTCATGGAGATGGGCGCCGCCGCCGTCCAGGTCGCGACCCGCTTCACCGTCACGCGCGAATGCGGCCTGCCCGACGACTCCAAGCAGGAATACTTCAAGGCCGACGAGGACGACATCGAGGTCAACGAGATCTCGCCCACCGGCTACCCGATGCGCATGATCAAGTCCAGCCCGGGCATCGGCGACGGCATCCGCCCGAACTGCGAGGCCTACGGCTACCTGCTCGACGCCAAGGGCAAGTGCGCCTACATCGACGCCTACAACCGCGTCGTGCTGGCGCATCCGGGCGAGCGCAAGATCCAGGTCTGGGACAAGACCTGCCTGTGCACCCACATGCGCAACTTCGCGATCTGGACCTGCGGCCAGCTGACCTGGCGCCTGAAGGACACCACGCTGCGCCATGACGACGGCAGCTACCAGCTGCTGAGCGCCCAGCATGTGTTCGAGGACTACCAGTTCAGCGTCGATGACAAGATCGCGCTGCCGGCGTCCGAGTTCGACGTCGACTGATCGCGCTGCCAGGCCCGGCCGGGGCTGGTGTGAAAAAACCGCCGTGGCTTGGCGCTCCGGCGGTTTTTTTGCGTCCGTGCCGGAGCAGGCTTCAGGCCGGGTCCATGCCGTGGCGGCGCTTGGCCTCGGCCGTGACCGGGGCGGCCAGGAAGGCGATCAGCGCGCGCGCCGACTCGGGCCGGGTCGAGGCCACCGCGATGCCGGCCGAGAAGGTGGTGGTGATCTGTACCTCGGGCGGCAGCGGGCCGAGCAGGGTGATGCCTTCGAGGTTCATGAGTTCGCTGAGCTGCTGGAAGCCGAGCTCGACCGCGCCCTGGGCCACCAGCGCGCCGACCGGCACGCCGGGCGGCGCGGTCACGAGGCGGTCGGCGATCTGCTCGGCGATGCCCCAGCGCTCGAACAGCCTGGCCAGCTGCACGCCGCTCGGGCCGGTCGAGTAGCCCAGGGTGCACGCCGCCAGCACCGCTGCCTTGAGTGCGGCCTCGTCCGAGATATCGGGTCGGGCTGCACCGGCGCGCACCGCCACCGCCACGCCCGAATGCACCAGGTCGGCCCGGCTACCGGCCAGCACATGGCCTTCGGCGCTCAGCTTGTCGATCGCGTTCGAGGCCAGCGCCACGACATCGAAGGCCTCGCCGGCCTGCACCCGCTTGGCCGCGTGGACGCCGCCGACCGAGATCAGCTCGATTTCCTGTCCGGAGCCCTGTTGCAGGTACTGTTCGATCAGGTCGGCGAGCAGCTGCTTGGTCGCCATGGAAGAGATGATGCGGATCGGGTTCGCCATGCGGGCAGCTCCATTGATGCTGGGGAGGGGGACATCCATCCCCGGGCCGGGTTTTCATGCGGATGGGAGCGTATTCTATGGTGAGTGGAAAACGATTTCAGGGGCCAGGTCACGCCCATGTCGCGCGTGCCATGCGCAGCGCCTCGGCCGGACCGGCATGGTCCAGCGGCAGCACGTTCGGGGTGAGGATCAAAAAGACATGCAGCATCAGCTTCGTCCCCGCAGGCGTCGCCACAGCGCAGCCCCGAACAGGTTCAGCAGCAGGCCCGTCATCAGCAGGGCTCCGCCAGCCAGGTGGCGGGCCTGCAAGGCTTCGTCAAACACCAGCCAGCCCGTGGTCAGGCCCACGAGCGGCACCAGCAGCGTGAAGGGTGCGACCTGGCTGGCCGGGTAGCGGCTCATCAGATAGGTCCACAGCCCGTAGCCCAGCAAGGTGGCCATCCAGGCCAGGTAGGCCACCGCGGCCATGGTGGCCATGCCCAAGTGAGCGAGTGCCTGTCCGATTGCGGGTGCGCCCTCCAGCCAGAGCGACAGGAGCAGGAAGGGCAGTGGTGGCACCAGCGAGGCCCAGACCACGAACGCGAGCTGGTTCATCGGTCCGTGGCGGCTGACGATCCGCGTCACGATATTGCCGCAGGCCCATGACAGCGCGGCGGCCACCGTCAGCACAAAGCCGGCCAGCGGCATGTCCATGCCATGCCCAGCGCCGATCAGCGCCAGGCCTGCGCCGGCCAGCAGCAGGCCGGCGACCTGGTGTCCGCGCCACGGTTCGCGCAGCCACCATGCCGCCAGCAACAGCGTGAAGAAGGATTGCGACTGCAGCACCAGCGAGGCCAGGCCCGAGGGCATGCCGACGTGGATGGCGCTGAACAGGAACGCGAATTGGCCGACCGAAATCGTGAGTCCGTAGGCCAGATACCATCGGATCGGGACTCTGGGTGGCTTGAAGAACAGCAGGGCTGGAAACGCCGCGAGCAGAAAGCGCAGCGCCCCGAGCAGCAGGGGCGGTACGCCGACGACCCCCACCTTGATGACGGCGAAGTTGACTCCCCAGACCGCGATGATCAGCAAGGCCAGCGCGATATCCTTGGGCCGCATGGAGGGCATGGACGAGTCCTCCTTCAGAGCGATGCCAGGCAGGCATCCACGTCGACGATCCGCGCGAAGCGGCCCGACAGCCCGGTGTCGGTGCAGGCGTTGTGGGCGTGCTTCTCGAAGCGCGCAGCCGGATTCCCCGGTACGCCATCGAACGGTTGAACCCGTCCCGACGCGAGCTGGAACGGCGGGTCGTCGTCCACATGCAGGATATGCACCACTGGCACGCCAGCCGCCCGGCAGCCGGCATCGAGGCGTTGCAGGGCTTGCCGGAAGCGGGGCAACTCCTTGTCGGTCCAGTATGGCATCCTGGTGAATGATGGCTGCGCGTCGATCACGAGCAGGGCGGATTTGCGGGGCAGGGCTGGGTGCGACATGGCTGAAACAGACGAGACTGGTGGGGTCAAGCGATTGCCGAGCTGTTGTCGGAACAGGGGCCGGTCGGATTTGGACTCCGGATGGCACAAGGCGAATCCCGATCTGTCCCTGCCGGTCACGGACTCAGCCGCCGCCCAGCACCTTGTAGAGCGTGACCTGGTTCTGCCAGTAGGCCAGCCGGGTCTGCGTCAGCGCCTGCTGGCTGGCGAACAGCGAGCGCTGGGCGTCGAGCCAGTCGAGCTGGCTGGCCACGCCATGCTGCAAGCGCAGCTCGGTCAGCTCGAGCCGGCGCGCGTCGGCCGTGGTCTGCGCCTGCTGGGCCTGGAGCTGGCGTGCCAGCGTCTCGCGTCCGGCCAGCGCATCGGCCACTTCGCGGAACGCGGACTGGATCGCCTTTTCGTACTGGGCCAGCGCGGCCTCGCGTCCGGCCCGCGCCGCCTCGAGCCCGGCCTGGTTGCGCCCGGCGTCGAAGATCGGCAGCAGCAGCTGCGGCGCCAGCGTGAAGCCCCAGCTGCCGTCCTTGAACAGTCCCGACAGCTCGCCGCTGGCCGAACCGATGCCGCTCGTCAGCGCGATGCGCGGGAAGAAGGCCGCGCGCGCCGCGCCGATGTTGGCGTTGGCCGCGATCAGCTGCTGCTCGGCCTGCGCGATGTCGGGCCGGCGCGTCAACCGCTGCGACGGCAGGCCGGCGGCCAGGGTCGGCAGCTGCAGCCCGGTCAGCCGCCCGGGCGCCAGCTCGGCGCGCAGCGCGCCATCCAGCGGCTGGCCCAGCAGCAGCGTCAGTGCGTTCTCGTCCTGCGCGTGCTGGCGCTCGAACTGGGCCAGCGTGACGCGGGCGTTCTCGATCAGCGACTCGGCTTGGCGCAGCTCGAGCTCCGAGGTCGCGCCATGCGCGAAGCGCAGCTTGATCAGCCCGAGCGAGGCCTCGCGCGCGCTCAGCGTCTGCCGCGCCAGCTCGAGCTGGGCCTGGTCTGCCAGCAGCGCCAGCCAGCTTTGCGCCACGGCGGCTATCAGGCTGATGCGCACGCTCTGGCGCCCGGCCTCGCTGGCCAGGTACTGGGCCAGCGCCTGTTCCTTCAGGCTGGCCACGCGACCGAAGAAGTCGAGCTCGTAGGCCGTGACCAGCAGGCCGCCGCTGTAGCTGCTCGTGATGTTGCCCGAGCTGTTGGGCGTGCGCGAGCCATTCAATGCCAGGTTGACGCCGGGCCACTGCTCGGCGCGCCGCAGGCCGAGCTGGGCCCGCGCCTGCTCGAGATTGAGCGCTGCCACGCGCAGGTCGCGGTTGTGCGCCAGCGCGGTCTCGATCAGCTGGCGCAGCGCGGCATCGCTGAAGAAGCCCTGCCAGTCCGGCAGCTCGTCGGTGGTCGCGCTGGACGCGGCGGGCTGGGCCGCAGCGCCGACGCTGGCCGGCCACTGCGCCGGCACCGGCGCGGCTGGCCGCTCGTAGGCCGGCATCAG
>JBDLVJ010000133.1:0-6039 GCA_039804875.1 Pseudomonadota bacterium
CCAGGACCTGAGTCTGCGCCCGGGCATGACCGCCAGCGCCAATATCGTCGCCACCGAGCGCCAGGGCGTGCTGCTTGTGCCCAACACCGCGCTGCGCTTCACGCCGGTCAACGGCCAGGCCCAGGGCGGCGGCGTGCTGTCGATGATGATGCCGCGCCCGCCCGCCAGCGCGCGCAAGACCGCGCGCGCCGACAGCAAGGCCGGCGCCAAGAAGGTCTGGGTGCTGCGTCAGGGCCAGCCGGTCGCGGTGGCCGTCAACGCCGGCATCAGCGACGGGCGCATGACCGAGGTCGTCGGCGGCGAACTCCAAGCCGGTGATCGGGTCATCACCGACCAGCGCGGCAGCGGGGGCAAGTCTTGAGTCCGAGCGTGAACCCGGCCGCCGGGACCGCAGGCGTTGAACCGGGCGTGCCGCTGATCCGGCTGCGCGGCATCAGCAAGACCTACGGGGCGGGCGAGACGGCGTTCCAGGCCTTGAAGGGGGTTGATCTCGACATCAATGCCGGCGAGTTCGTCGCCATCATGGGACCGAGCGGTTCCGGCAAGTCGACCACGATGAACATCCTGGGCGGGCTCGACCAGCCCAGTGGCGGCCGCTACCTGTTTCGTGGCGTCGAGGTCCAGTCGCTGGCGCGCGACGAACGGGCGCGGCTGCGGCGGCGCTATTTCGGCTTCGTGTTCCAGGGCTTCAACCTGCTGGCGCGCACCTCGGCGCTGGAAAACGTCGAGCTGCCGCTGGTCTACCGTGGCGAGCCGGCCATCGCCCGCCATGCGGCGGCGCAGCAGGCCTTGGATCAGGTCGGCCTGCTGCCCTGGGCCGGTCACTTGCCCTCCGAGCTCTCGGGCGGCCAGCAGCAGCGGGTGGCGATCGCGCGCGCCATCGTGACCCAGCCCCAGGTGCTGCTGGCCGACGAGCCGACCGGCAACCTCGACAGCCAGCGCAGCCACGAGATCATGGAGCTGATCCAGCGCCTGAACCGCGAACGTGGCATCACCGTGCTCATGGTCACGCACGAGGCCGACATCGCGGCCTACGCCGGGCGCATCGTGCGCTTCGTCGACGGCCGGATCGCCAGCGACAGCCCGAATCCGGACCGGGTCGGGCTGAAGCCGGCGCGGGTTGATGCGGTTGACGCGGCTGTCACGGAGGCGCGCTGATGTTCTTCACCACCTTCGTGCTGGCCTGGCGCTCGATCCGGCGCAACCTGCTGCGCAGCTTCCTGACCGTGCTGGGCATCGTGATCGGGGTCGCCGCCGTCATCACCATGGTCACGCTGGGCCAGGGCGCGACGCTCTCGATCCAGAACCAGATCGCAGGCCTCGGCAGCAACCTGCTGCAGGTGCGCCCGGGCCAGCGCCTGATGGGCGGCCCCGGCAGCAGCGGCTTTTTCGGGCCGTCCTTCCGCGAGGCCGATGCCGAGGCGATCGCGACCCAGATCGGTGGCGTGCGCACGGTCGCGCCCGAGGCGCGCACCAGCACCACCGTGGTCGCCAACGGCCGCAACTGGAGCAGCAGCGTGATCGGCAGCCACAACGCCTGGCTGGCCACCGGCAACTGGCAGCTGCGCGAAGGACGCGAGTTCAGCGCCGACGAGCTGCGCGCGGGCGCGGCCGTCTGCCTGATCGGCGAGACCGTGCGGCGCGAGCTCTACGGCAGCCGCAGCGGTGTCGGCGAAGCCTTGCGCGTGCGGCAGATGTCGTGCGAGGTCGTCGGCCTGCTGCAATCCAAGGGCCAGGGCGCTTTCGGCAATGACCAGGATGATCTGGTGCTGCTGCCGATCAAGACCCTGCAGCGGCGCGTGACCGGAAACAGCCGGGTCCAGACCCTGCTGGTCTCGATGCGGGACGGCAGCGACCCGGCCCGTGTCAGCGCCGGCATCACCGAGCTGCTGCGCGAGCGGCGCAAGCTGGCCGAGGGCGAGGACAACAACTTCAACGTGCTCGACACCAAGCAGCTGGCCGACACCCTGTCGGGCACGACCCGGATCATGACCACGCTGCTCGGCGCGGTGGCGGCGGTCAGCCTGCTGGTCGGCGGCATCGGCATCATGAACATCATGCTGGTCAGCGTGACCGAGCGCACGCGCGAGATCGGCCTGCGGCTGGCGATCGGCGCGCTCGAGCGCGAGGTGCTGCTGCAGTTCCTGGTCGAGGCCGTGGTGCTGTCGAGTCTGGGCGGCCTGATCGGCATGGCGCTGGCCGCCCTGGCCAGCTACGGCCTGGCTTTCGCGATGGACATGCCCTATGTGTTCCAGCCCGCCATCAACCTACTGGCCTTCCTGTTCTCGGCCGGTATTGGCGTGTTGTTCGGCTACTTTCCGGCCCGGCGCGCGGCCAGGCTGGATCCGATCGAGGCGCTGCGCCACGAATGAGCCCTGGGGCTGGCCGCCGTCGCTCGCCCTACAATCGCTGCCAAATGGAGTAAGCGCGCATGAGCATCAAGAGCGACAAATGGATCCGGCGCATGGCCGAGCAGTATGGCATGATCGACCCCTTCGAGCCTAGGCAGGTGCGCCAGGTCGATGGCAAGAAGGTCATCAGCTACGGCACCAGCAGCTACGGCTACGACATCCGCTGCGCGCCCGAGTTCAAGGTCTTCACCAACATCCACAGCACGGTGGTGGACCCGAAGAACTTCGACGAGAAAAGCTTCGTCGATTTTCACGGCGACTCCTGCATCATCCCGCCCAACAGCTTCGCGCTGGCGCGCACGGTCGAGTATTTCCGCATTCCGCGCAATGTGCTGACCATCTGCCTGGGCAAGAGCACCTACGCGCGCTGCGGCATCATCGTCAACGTCACCCCCTTCGAGCCCGAGTGGGAGGGCTATGTGACGCTGGAGTTCTCCAACACCACGCCGCTGCCGGCCAAGATCTACGCCGGCGAGGGCTGTGCCCAGGTGCTGTTCTTCGAGAGCGACGCCGACGATGTCTGCGAGACCAGCTACAAGGATCGCGGCGGCAAGTACCAGGGCCAGCAAGGCGTCACCCTGCCGCGCGCCTGATCCCGGGGTCTTCATGTCCGCGCAGTCACTGCTGTCCTTCGGCCTGCCCGTCAGCGGCGCGCCCGAGCTCTCGCACCCCAGACCGGAGCGCCTGCTGCGCGGCGACCCGCTGCGCGAGACCTGGAACGCGCTCGACGCGCCGCTGAATGGGGCGGGCGAACTCAGCAGCGGCGTCTGGCGCTGCGAGCCGGGCCGGTGGCGCATCGCCTTCGGTCCGACCGAGCAGGAAATCTTCACCGTGCTCGAGGGCCGCTGCCGCCTGCACCGCGAGGACGGCAGTTTCGAGCAGGCCGGCACCGGCCAGGCGATCCGGATTCCGCCCGGCTTCACCAGCTCGTTCGAGGTGATCGAGCGCATGACCAAGGTCTACGTGATCGTCAAGTAGCCGGTCCGGGCTGTGGCCGAGGTGCTCGCGTCGCAGCAGGCCCGTTTCGGACTTGCGCACCTGCCGTTCGACCTTCTTGGTCCCATCCTCCTGCCCGCTGATCGGACAAGACACGCCGCACAGGTCGAACTCCCAGCATGGCTGGACGATCCGGCCTGCGCCCGGCGCGCTTGTCCGCCAGCCTGGTGTTCAGATTTGTAGACCTTGCCAGTTTCCGGGGCATTTCAAAAGATGTATATTTTCATCAATTGATTCATCATCGTATTTGTCCTGTGTCCGGCAGGGGGTCGCATTTGTTTCTTTTGAAGGCCTTCAGGGTGGCCGCTGTCCCTGCCTCGGTCCGGATCGGTCTGATCTATCTCGTGCTGGCCAGTCTCTGGATCTTGGGTTCCGACTGGCTGGCCTTGCGGCTGCTGGGGGATCTGGCTGCCGTCACGCGGGCCCAGTTCTGGAAAGGCGAGTTTTTCGTCCTGTTCACGGCGGCACTGCTGTTCTGGCTGGTGCGCCGGGAGGAGAGGGTCCAGGTCGAGATCCAGGGCGAACTCGAGCACACGCGCAGCCAGCTCGAGCATTTCGTCGATACCAGCGCTTCGATCATCTACGCCCTGACGCCCGATGCCGCCGCCGCCGCTGGCTGGCGCCCGGTCTACGTCAGCGCCAACGTCTGGCGCCTGACGGGCTATCGGCCCGCCGACTGGCTGGAGCAGGCCGGCTTCTGGTTCGAGCACGTACACCCCGATGATCGACCCCGGGTCCAGCGGGCACAGCGACAACTGCATGAAACCTGCGAGCTCAGGCAGCGCTACCGCTTCCAGCATCGCGACGGTTCCTATCGCTGGATCGATGACCAGTTGCAGCTCTACCGTGGAGCGGACGGCAAGCCGCTCGAAATCGTCGGCAGCTGGCGCGACGTGACCGAGCAGGAACAGATCCAGCAGACCCTGCGCGACCGGCAGGTCAAGCTCGATACCTTCCTCGCCCATGCGCCGGCCGCCCTGGCCATGTTCAACCGCGAGATGGACTATCTGTTCGCCAGTCAGCGCTGGATCCAGGATTTCCAGCTCGGGGCGGTGGGGGACCTGACCGGGCGCTCCCATTACGAGCTGTTCCCCGAAATGCCGCAGCACTGGAAGGAAGCGCACCAGCGCGCCTTCGCCGGCGAGACGGTGCGCCGCCAAGAGGAGCTTTACCGCTTGCCCGACGGCAGCGAGCGCTGGCTGCGCTGGAAGGTCAAGCCCTGCGAGTCAGTCGATGGACGGGTCGAGAGCATCATCATGCTGGCCGAGGACATCACCCAGCACAAGCGGGACCAGGAGCAGCTGCGCGCCGAGAAGCGGCGCTGGCGTTTCGCGGTCGATGGCAGCGACATTGGCCTGTGGGACTGGAACGTGAGCGCCAGCACGGTGTTCTTCTCGTCCTGCTGGAAGACCATGCTGGGCTACTCGGAGGACGAGATCGGTGACCGGCTGTGCGAATGGGAGTCGCGTGTGCACCCCGACGACAAGGCGCAGGTGATGGCCGATGTCGGGCGCCACCTGAGCGGCGAAGTGGATTTCTATGTCAACGAGCACCGGGTCCTCTGCAAGGACGGCAGCTACAAGTGGATCCTGGATCGGGGGCGGGTGGTCGAGCGCGGCCCCGACGGCCAGGCGCTGCGCATGATCGGCACCCACACCGATCTGACGGCGCTCAAGCTGCGCGAGCAGGCGCTGGCGCTCAACGCCAGCCTGTTCATGAACAGCTTCGAGGGCATCGTGATCTGCGATGGCGACAACCGCATCCTGTCGGTCAACCGCGCCTTCAGCGACATCACGGGCTATGGCGCGGACGAGGTGCTGGGGCACGATCCGTCGCTGCTGCGCTCGGGCCAGCACAGGCCGGAGTTCTACCGGGAGATGTGGGCGCAGATCCGGCAGGCCGGGCGCTGGCAGGGCGAGATCCTGAGCCGTCGCAAGGATGGCGAGCACTTCCTGGCCTGGCTGACCATCAGCCTGGTGCGCGATCAGGACGGACAGGTCCGCAACTACTACGGCATCTTCCATGACATCACGCAGCGCAAGCAGACCGAAGCCCGGCTCAGCCAGCTGACGCATTACGACGCCCTGACCGGCCTGCCCAACCGTGTGCTGCTGCGCGACCGGATCGAGTCGGCGCTGGCCCATGCCAGGCGCGAACAGGAGACGCTGGTGCTGATGTTCATCGACGTCGATCGCTTCAAGTACATCAACGATTCGCTGGGCCACCGCGCGGGCGATGCCCTGCTGGTCGAGATGGCATCCCGGCTCGAGCAGACCGTCAGGCCCCAGGACACGGTGTCGCGCATGGGTGGTGACGAGTTCACCTTGCTGCTGCCCCATATCGATGCCGAGGGCGCGGCGCATCTGGCGCAGGAGATCATCGCGCGCATTTCCGCTCCCTGCCAGATCGAGGGCATGGAGCTGATCGTGACGCCCTCGATCGGCATCGCGATGTTCCCGGGCGACGGGCGCGAGGTCGACGCCTTGCTGCAGGCCGGCGATACCGCGATGTACCGGGCCAAGGCCGCTGGCGGTGCCAATTTCCAGTTCTACGAACCCGGCATGCACCTGAGCGCCAGCCGTACGCTGCAGCTCGAGAACGCCTTGCGCTGGGCGCTCGAGCGTCATGAGCT
>JBDLVJ010000134.1:0-4132 GCA_039804875.1 Pseudomonadota bacterium
GGTGTCGCGCCACCATCTCGCGCCAGTCCAGCACCTCGTCGCCTTGGGCGATGATGGCCAGGCATTGCTCCGGGTGCGGCAGGGCGCCGGCCTCGATCGCGCGCAGCTGCTCGATATATTCGGGCCGGAAGTAGAAGCGCTCAGCTGGATCCTGCCAGCTGCTTTGCTCGCCGATGTACTGCGCCAGGTCGCGCGCCGGTTGCACCGCCGGGTTCAGCAGCACGGCCCTGGCGCAGCCGGTCTCGACCGCGAGCCTGGCCGCGTAGCAGCCGCCCAGCGAGGAGCCGACCACCGCCATCGTTTCGCGCGGCCAGTCGGCCGTCAGCGCGCGGATCAGCGCCAACGCCGCCGCGGGCGAGGGCGGCAGCTGCGGACAGCACCAGAGCGTGGCGGGATGGTCGCGCCGGACCCGCTCGGCCATCAGCCTGGCCTTGGCCGATTGCGGCGAGGAGCGGAAACCGTGCAGGTAGAGCAGATGCGTGGTTTTCATCGAAGCAGGATAATCCAGCCCCATGTCTGCCGTGTTTGCAAAACCTCCCCTCTGGCAACGTCTGCGCCCCGCGTTCCAGGGCTTCGATGGCGTGCTGGCGCTGGCCGTCGCCTTGCTGATCGCTGGCGGCATGCTGGTGATGTATTCGGTCGGCTTCGACAACGGCAACCGCTTCTTCGATCATGGCCGCAACATGCTGATCGCGCTCGCGGTGATGTTCCTGGTCGCGCAAGTTCCGCTGCAGCGCCTGTCCGCCCTGGCGGTGCCGCTCTATTCGGTTGGCGTGGCGCTGCTGCTGGCGGTCGCGCTGTTCGGCATCACCAAGAAGGGCGCGACGCGCTGGATCAACGTCGGCGTCGTGATCCAGCCCAGCGAGATCATGAAGATCGCGATGCCGCTGATGCTGTCCTGGTGGTTCCAGAAGCGCGAGGGGGCGCTGCGTCCGCTCGACTTCTCGGTCGCCGGCCTGATCCTGCTGCTGCCGGTCGGGCTGATCATGAAGCAGCCCGACCTGGGCACCTCGCTGCTGGTGATGGCCTCGGGCCTGGCCGTGATCTTCTTTGCCGGCCTGAGCTGGAAGCTGATCCTGCCGCCGATCCTGCTCGGCGCGGTCGGCATCGTGACCCTGGTCGTGATGGAGCCGCAGTGGTGCGCGCCCGATGTCGACTGGAAGATCCTGCACGAGTACCAGCGCCAGCGCATCTGCACCCTGCTCGACCCGACGCGCGACCCGCTCGGCAAGGGTTTTCACATCCTGCAGGGCATGATCGCGATCGGCTCGGGCGGGGTCTGGGGCAAGGGCTTCATGCAGGGCACGCAGACCCATCTCGAGTTCATTCCCGAGCGCACGACCGACTTCATCTTCGCGGCGTTCTCGGAGGAGTTCGGCCTGGTCGGCGTGCTCTGTCTGGCGGCGGCGCTGCTGTTCCTGATCACGCGCGCGCTCAAGATCGCGCTCGAGGGGCCGACGCTGTTCTCGCGCCTGCTGGCCGGCGCGGTGTCGATGATCTTCTTCGTCTATGGCTTCGTCAACATGGGCATGGTCAGCGGCATCTTGCCGGTGGTTGGCGTGCCGCTGCCCTTCATCAGCTACGGCGGCACCGCGATGGTCACGCTGGGCGCGGGCCTGGGCATCCTGCAGGCGGTGGCGCGCGCCAGGCGGTTGGTGCAGACCTGAGGCACAAAACCTACAATGCGGGCATGATCGCCCGTGAACCCACCCTGGCCCGTCTGGCCATCGCCCAAGACCTGCTGCTCTCGCCCTATGGCCTGGACGAGAAACACCTCAAGCGCGCGCTGGGCGAGATCCTCGTGCCCGGCGTCGACGACGCCGACCTCTATTTCCAGTACACCCGCGCCGAGGGCTGGAGCCTGGAGGAGGGCATAGTCAAGACCGGCAGCTTCAGCATCGACCAGGGCGTGGGCGTGCGCGCCGTCAGCGGCGAGAAGACCGCCTTCGCTTATTCCGACGACCTCAGTTGGACCGCGCTGCTCGACGCCGCGCACAGCGTGCGCGCGATCGGCGCCCAGGGCCAGAGCCTGAAGGCCAAGGTCGGCGCGCGCAAGGTCGCCAAGTCGCGCAGCCTCTACGCCGGCCTGGACCCGATCGCCACGCTCGACAGCAGCGAGAAGGTCGCGCTGCTCGAGAAGGTCGAGCGCCTGGCCAAGGCCAAGGACCCGCGCGTGGTGCAGGTGATGGCCGGGCTGGCCAGCGAATACGACGTGGTGCTGGTCGCGCGCGCCGACGGCACGCTGGCGGCCGATGTGCGCCCGCTGGCGCGGCTGTCGGTGACCGTGATCGCCGAGCAGGGCGGCCGGCGCGAGGTCGGTACCGGTGGCGGCGGCGGCCGCTTCGGCCTCGACCGCTTCGATGACGCGCTGCTGCAGGACTATGTCGATGACGCGGTGCGCGCGGCGCTGACCAACCTCGAGTCGCGCCCGGCGCCGGCCGGCCAGATGACGGTGGTGCTCGGTCCGGGCTGGCCCGGGGTGCTGCTGCACGAGGCGGTCGGCCACGGCCTGGAGGGCGACTTCAACCGCAAGGGTTCCAGTGCCTTCAGCGGGCGCATCGGCCAGCGCGTCGCGGCCAAGGGCGTGACCGTGCTCGACGACGGCACCCTCGCCGACCGCCGTGGCTCGCTCAACGTCGATGACGAGGGCTGCGCCAGCCAGAAGAGCGTGCTGATCGAGGACGGCATCCTGAAGGGCTATATCCAGGACAGCCTGAACGCCCGCCTGATGGGCGTGGCACCGACCGGCAACGGCCGGCGCGAGAGCTACGCCCACCTGCCGATGCCGCGCATGACCAACACCTACATGCTGGACGGCGACAAGGATCCGCAGGAGATCATCGCCAGCATCAAGAAGGGCCTGTACGCGACCAATTTCGGTGGCGGCCAGGTCGACATCACGAGCGGCAAGTTCGTCTTCAGCGCCAACCAGGCCTGGTGGGTCGAGAACGGCCAGTTGATGTATCCGGTCAAGGGGGCGACCATCGTCGGCAGCGGCCCGGAGGCGCTGAAGAAGATCACGCTGATCGGCAACGACCTCGCCCTCGACAGCGGCGTTGGCAGCTGCGGCAAGGACGGCCAGAGCGTGCCGGTCGGCGTCGGCCAGCCCACGCTGCGCATCGAGGGCCTGACGGTCGGCGGCACGGCCTGAGCCCGTCGTCCGCGCTTCCGGGTTTACCCTGGTTGCCGCTTTGGTCAGAAAACGGCCCGGTTTCCTGTGCTATATTGAATCGCATGAAGGCCAATCGCTTCTATTTTGCCTACTTTATTGTCTCAAGCGTCACCGACGGCAGAGAGAGTTGAGCACAGCCCCAAGCGCCCAAGCCCCTCACCAAAGACCGTCGGAAGCCCCGGCGGTTTTTTTTTACCTGTCACACCCCACAGCCCCCACTTTCCAGGAGTTCAGCGATGACCAAGCCCCACCAGCCCGCGACCGATGTCTGGCAGAGCCACCCGGCCGACCGCACCAGCCGCACCGACGACCAGCGCATCCAGGACATCACGGTGCTGCCGCCGCCCGAGCACCTGATCCGTTTCTTCCCGATTGCCGGCAGCAAGACCGAAAAGCTGATCGCCGACACCCGCCGCAGCATCCACGACATCATCCAGGGCAAGGACGACCGGCTGCTGGTCGTGATCGGCCCCTGCTCGATCCACGACCCGGAAGCGGCGCTGGACTACGCGCGCCGCCTGCAGCCGCTGCGCGAGCAGTTCGCCGACACGCTCGAGATCGTGATGCGGGTCTACTTCGAGAAGCCGCGCACCACCGTGGGCTGGAAGGGCCTGATCAACGACCCCTACATGGACGAGAGCTACAAGATCGACGAGGGCCTGCGCATCGCGCGTCAGCTGCTGATTGACATCAACCGGCTGGGCCTGCCGGCTGCCAGCGAGTTTCTCGACACCATCAGCCCGCAGTACATCGGCGACCTGATCAGCTGGGGCGCGATCGGCGCGCGCACCACCGAGAGCCAGATCCACCGCGAGCTGGCCTCGGGCATCTCGGCGCCGATCGGCTTCAAGAACGGCACCGACGGCAACATCAAGATCGCGACCGACGCGATCCAGTCCGCCAGCCGTGGTCACCATTTCCTGTCGGTGCACAAGAACGGCCAGGTCGCGATCGTGCACA
>JBDLVJ010000135.1:0-4651 GCA_039804875.1 Pseudomonadota bacterium
ACGCCGGCCTTGCCGCCGCCGTTGGCCGCCGCGTACGACAGCGCGAGGTCACGCGCCTTGCCGGTCTTGTCGGCGTAGACGGCGATCAGGTGCGGCACGCCGCCACCCTGGGTGTAGGTCGAGCGCACCGTGTGGCCGGGAGCCTTGGGCGCCACCATCCAGACGTCGAGGTCGGCGCGCGGCACGACCTGCCCGTAGTGCACGTTGAAGCCGTGCGCGAATGCGAGCGAGGCGCCCTGCTTGATGTTGGGCTCGACGTCGTTCTTGTAGACGGTGGCGATCTGCTCGTCGGGCAGCAGCATCATGACGACGTCGGCGGACTTCACCGCGTCGGCGATGTCGGCCACCTTCAGGCCGGCCTTCTCGGCCTTGACCCACGAGGCGCCACCCTTGCGCACACCGACCGTGACCTTCACGCCGCTGTCGTTCAGGTTCTGCGCATGGGCGTGGCCCTGCGAACCGTAGCCGATGATGGTGACGTTCTTGCCCTTGACCAGGCTCAGGTCGGCGTCTTTGTCGTAATAAACCTTCATGCTCTTCTCCTTGCTTTCAGATGATGGATCGCGGGGGTGGGTTCAAACGCGCAGGATGCGCTCGCCGCGACCGATCCCGCTGGTGCCGGTGCGCACGGTTTCAAGAATGGCGGTGCGGTCGATGGCTTCGAGGAAGGCATCGAGCTTGGGCGCATCGCCGGTCAACTCGATCGTGTAGCTCTTCTCGGTCACGTCGATGATGCGGCCGCGGAAGATGTCGGCCATGCGCTTCATCTCCTCGCGCTCCTTGCCGACCGCGCGCACCTTGACCAGCATGAGCTCGCGCTCGATGTAGGCACCTTCGGTCAGATCAACGACCTTGACCACCTCGATCAGGCGGTTCAGGTGCTTGGTGATCTGCTCGATCACCTCGGGCGAGCCGGTGGTCTGGATCGTCATGCGCGACAGCGAGGGGTCCTCGGTCGGCGCGACGGTCAGCGACTCGATGTTGTAGGCACGGGCGGAAAACAGACCGACCACGCGCGACAGCGCGCCGGCCTCGTTCTCGATCAAAACGGCGATGATGTGTTTCATTTCAGCGATTCCTCTTCTTGCCGCCCTCCCCCGGCGCCGATAAGCGACGGGCTCGGCGGGCAATAGATTCTTCTGTCGAAGGGGTTGGGGCTTACAGCTCTTCCGAGCCGAGCAGCATTTCGGTGATGCCCTTGCCGGCCTCGACCATCGGCCAGACGTTCTCGGTCGGGTCGGTGCGGAAATCCAGGAACACGGTGCGATCCTTGATGGCGCGGGCCTCGCGCAGCGCGGGCTCGACATCCTCGGGCCGCTCGATCAGCAGGCCGACATGGCCGTAGGCCTCGGCCAGCTTGACGAAGTCGGGCAGCGCGTCCATGTAGCTGTGGCTGTAGCGGCCCTGATAGACCAGTTCCTGCCACTGGCGCACCATGCCGAGATAACGGTTGTTGAGCGCCACGATCTTGACCGGGGTGTCGTACTGCTTGCAGGTCGACAGCTCCTGGATGTTCATCTGGATCGAACCTTCGCCGGTGATGCACCAGCAATCGGCCTGCGGCTTGGCCAGCTTGATGCCCATCGCGTAAGGCAGGCCGACACCCATGGTGCCCAGGCCGCCCGAGTTGATCCAGCGTCGCGGCTCGTTGAACTTGTAGAACTGAGCCGCGAACATCTGGTGCTGACCGACATCGGAGGTGATGTAGCAGTCATCATCCTTGGTCATGTTCCAGAGCGTCTCGACCACGGCCTGCGGCTTGATGACCTCGGTGTTGCCACGGTCGTAGGCCAGGCAGTCCTTGACGCGCCACCCCTCGATCTGGCTCCACCACGAGGCCAGGGCCTGCGGCTCGGGCCTGAGCGGCGACTCCTTGATCATGTGGATCAGCTCGGTCAGCACGTCCTTGACATCGCCCACGATCGGCACGTCGACCTTGACGCGCTTGGCGATACTCGAGGGATCGATGTCGATATGAACGATCTTGCGCTCGACCGAGGCGAAATGCTTGGGGTTGCCGATCACGCGGTCATCGAAGCGCGCGCCGACGGCCAGCAGCACGTCGCAGTTCTGCATCGCGTAGTTGGCCTGCACAGTGCCATGCATGCCCAGCATGCCGAGGAACTTGGGATCGGTCGACGGATAGGCGCCCAGGCCCATCAGCGTGTGGGTCACGGGCACGCCGAGCAGGTCGACCAGGGTGCGCAGTTCCTGCACCGCATTGCCCAGCAACACGCCGCCACCGGTGTAGATGTAGGGGCGCTTGGCGTTGAGCAGCAGCTGCAGCGCCTTGCGGATCTGGCCGCCATGGCCCTTGCGCACCGGGTTGTAGCTGCGCATCGACACCGACTCGGGGTAGCCGTGGTAGGGCACCTTGATGAAGGACACGTCCTTGGGCACGTCGACCACCACCGGGCCGGGACGGCCGGTGCGGGCGATGTGGAACGCCTTCTTCATGGTCTCGGCCATGTCGCGCGCGTCCTTGACCAGGAAGTTGTGCTTGACCACCGGACGCGTGATGCCGACGGTGTCGCATTCCTGGAAGGCATCCGAGCCGATGGCGGCGGTGCCGACCTGGCCCGAGATGATCACCATCGGGATGCTGTCGGAATAGGCGGTGGCAATGCCGGTGACGGCGTTGGTCAGGCCCGGGCCCGAGGTCACGAGCGCGACACCGACTTCGCCAGTGGCGCGCGCAAAGCCGTCGGCGGCATGCACGGCAGCCTGCTCGTGGCGCACCAGCACGTGCTGGATGCTGTCTTGCTTGTAGAGCGCGTCGTAGATGTAGAGCACGGCGCCACCGGGATAGCCCCAGATATGCTGGACGCCCTCGGCCTGCAGGGCGCGCACGAGGATCTCGGCGCCCATCAATTCTTCGTGGTGTTGGCCGGAGGCGGCCGCTGCGGAGGCGAGTTCTGCCTTGTTGATTTCCATGATGAACCTTTCGGGTATTTCTCTAACGAAAAACCTGGGGTGCCCCTCGGACCTACCCTCGTGAGGCGGCCTCGGGACTTTGGGCCAAGGACATGGCATCGATCCGACGCGCGACCTTGACCCGTTTGCCTTGGGTGTAATTCAGTCCGTCATTATGGCATCAGCGCTGAAATCCGGCTTCCGCCGCAATCGAAATAATGATCGCGAAGGGAAGCGACCGGCCGGTGTCAGGCCCGCGCGCCCGAGGCATCGCCCTGCGCGAAGACCCCGACCACGTCACCCAGGCGATCGGCCCGATGACTCAGACTTGCCGCGATCGCGGCCGACTGTTCGACCATGGCGGCGTTCTGCTGCGTCACGCGATCGAGCTGCGCGACGGCATCGGCGATCTGGCTGATGCCCGAGGACTGTTCCTCGCTGGCCGTGCCGATCTCGGCCACCAGACGGGCCACGGCGTGGACCTGTCGCACGATGTCATCCATGGTGGCCTGGGCACCGCGCGCCAGGCCGGCGCCGGAATTCATGCTCGCGACGCTGGCGCCGATCAGCTCCTTGATCTCCTTGGCCGCGACGGCGCTGCGCTGGGCCAGGCTGCGCACCTCGGTCGCCACGACCGCGAAACCACGGCCCTGCTCGCCGGCGCGGGCGGCCTCAACCGCCGCGTTCAGCGCCAGGATATTGGTCTGGAACGCAATGCCATCGATCACGCCAACGATGTCGCTGATCTTGCGGCTGCTCGCGCTGATCTGCTCCATCGTGGCCGCCACCTGACCCACCACCACCCCGCCCTGGCTGGCCACGGCGCTGGCGCCACTGGCGAGCTCGGAGGAGGTACGCGCGCTTTCAGCATTCTTCCTGACCGTGGCCTGCAGCTGCTCCATCGAGGCGGCGGTCTGCTCCACATTGGCCGCCTGCTCCTCGGTGCGCTGGCTCAGATCGAGGCTGCCTTGCACCACCTCGCCGGTCGCCTGGCGCAGCCCGGCGAGCTGATAGCCGACATCGTCCACCATCGAGCACACATTGTGTCCAGCCTGGTTGATCGCGCGCAGGATCATGCCGATCTCGTCGATGCGACCGATGCTGGCCCCGCTTTCGGGGTCACCAGCCGCGACCTTGAGCGCCTGGCGCAGCACGACCTGCAGCGGACGCGCGATCTGGCGCTCGAGCCAGGCCGCGCTCAGCAGCGACAGCAGGGCAGAGACCGCCGCCAGCAAGAGCCAGGACGCCTGCGGGACTCCAGCCGCCAGACAGGTCAGCTGCAGGCCGGCCCAGGCCGTCAGGCTGGCGAGCCGGATGCGCGAACGCACCGTCAGGTTCTGCAGCCGGTCGGACCAGCCGAGCAGCCAACCGCGCCGCTGGATGCGCCCCTTGTGAAAGACCAGACCTCGACGCTTGCCTTCGAAAAAGGCCGGATAGACACGCTCGGCGGCCTCGATGAGCGCGCGTGCCGTCTTGTTGCGCACCGACATGAAGCCGACCAGCCGGCCCCTGCGGTACATCGGCGTCATGTTGGCGCGCGCCCAGTAGAAGTCGCCGTTCTTGCAGCGATTCTTGAGTACGCCGCTCCAGACCTCGCCCCGGCGCACGGTGGCCCACATGTCATCAAAGATCTGCACCGGCATGTCGGGATGGCGCAGGATGCTGAGCGGCTCGCCCAGCAACTCCTCGCGCGCGTAACCGCTGTAACGGAGAAAGGACTCGTTGACGTAGCTCACCC
>JBDLVJ010000136.1:0-4677 GCA_039804875.1 Pseudomonadota bacterium
ACCGGTGCCCGACAGGCGCAGCACCACGCGCGAGGAATCGGCCAGCACCACGCGCACGCCCTGGCGCTCGCTGCGCGAGCCATCGACCGGATCGATGTAGGCGAAATCGTCGGCCCAGGCGATGGTCTGGCCTGCAATCGTTTGCCCGGCCAAGGCCGGCAGGCTGGCGCGCAGCTCGCTGATCAGCCGCTCGGCCTGGGCCACCGGAATGGCCTCGTAATCGTGGCGCGAATAGACGCAGCGGCCATGGGCGCGCCAGAGCCCGCGCACCAGCTGCTCGACCGACTCGCCGGTCACGGCCACCAGGTTGAGCCAGAACAGCACCGCCCACAGGCCATCCTTCTCGCGCACATGGTTCGAGCCGGTGCCGTAGCTTTCCTCGCCGCAGAGCGTGACCCGGCCGGCATCGAGCAGGTTGCCGAAGAACTTCCAGCCGGTGGGGGTCTCGTAGCAAGGCAGGCCGAGCGCGCCGGCGACCCGGTCGACCGCGGTCGAGGTCGGCATCGAGCGCGCCACCCCGGCCAGGCCCTGGCGGTAGCCCGGGACCCGGTGCGCGTGCGCGGCCAGCACCGCCAGGCTGTCGGACGGCGAGACCACGAAACCGCGCCCGAGCACCATGTTGCGGTCGGCGTCGCCGTCGGAGGCCGCGCCCATGTCGGGCCCGTCGGCGGCGAACAGGCAGGCGACCAGTTCGGCGGCGTTGACCGGATTCGGGTCGGGATGCAGGCCGCCGAAATCCTCCAGCGGCGTGGCATGGACCACCGTGCCGGCGGGTGCGCCGAGCTCGCCCTCGAGCAGCGCCTGGGCGCAGGGGCCGCCCACCGCCCACATCGCGTCGTAACGCAGGCGAAAGCCGCGCGCAAACAGGGCCCGGATGGCGTCGAAGTCGAACAGCTCGCGCAGCACGGCGGCATGGTCGGCCACCGGGTCGATCACCTCGACCACGGTCTGACCCAGGGTCTGGCAGCCGAGCTGGTCGATGCCGACTTCGGGCAGGTCGCAGCTCAGGTAATGATCAATCGAACGGGTGCGCTGGTAGACCGCGCCGGTCAGCGACTCGGGCGCCGGCCCGCCGTTGGCGCCGTTGTACTTGATGCCGAAATCGCCCTCGGGCCCGCCCGGATTGTGGCTGGCCGACAGGATGATGCCGCCGCTGGCGCGCTGGCGCCGGATCACGGCGCTGACGGCCGGCGTCGAGAGGATGCCGCCCTGCCCCACCAGCACGCGGTCATAGCCGCGCGCGACCGCCATGCGCAGCAGGGTCTGGATCGCGACCCGGTTGTGGTAGCGGCCGTCGCCCCCGAGCACCAGGATCTGGCCGGCGGCGGACTGGCCCGGGCCGTGCAGCTCGTCGAACAGCGCCTGGACGAAGTTCTCCAAGTAGCCGGGCTGCTGGAACACGGTCACCTTCTTGCGCAGCCCCGAGGTGCCGGGCTGCTGGTCGCCAAAGGGCTGGCTGGGCAGGTCTGTCAGTTTCACGCCGGTCTCCATCAATCGTGGTCGGAAATGCAGGCAACGGCCAGCTGGACCGAACGGGCCGGCAGGTCGGTATCGAACAGCAGCGGGCGCGAGCCGGTGGCACCCGCATGGCTGTCCAGGCGCAGGCTCCAGCGGCCTGGCGGCAGCGCGAAGGTCACGGGCTCGGCGCTCGGGTTCAGCAGCCAGAGACAGGCCGCCTCGTACGGACGGGCCGGCAGCAGCCAGACCGCCATCGGCACGGAATGGTCGCGCTGCCAGTCACGCGCGCTCAGGGGCTGGCCCTCGGGGGTCAGCCAGTGCGCGCGCGCGGCTTGGTGCGGGGTTTCGTCGTCCGGCGCCCGCCACCAGTCGCGCGCCTGCAGCAGCGGCAGTTCGTGACGCAGGGCCAGCACGGCGGCGACGAAGCGGAACAGCTCGAGGTCGGCCGCCTCCCAGTCGAGCCAGGTCAGGGCGTTGTCCTGGCAGTAGGCGTTGTTGTTGCCGCCCTGGCTGTGGCCGAACTCGTCGCCGGCGAGCAGCATCGGCGTGCCCAGGGCCAGCAGGCTGCTCATCAGCAGCGCGCGCTGGCTCTGGCGCCGCCGCTCCTGCACGGCCGGGTCATCGGTCGGGCCCTCGGCGCCGTGGTTGTGGCTCAGGTTGTGCGAATGGCCGTCGCGGTTGGCCTCGCCATTGGCCTCGTTGTGCTTGTGCTGGTAGCTGACCAGGTCGTGCAGCGAGAAACCGTCATGCGCGGTCACGAAGTTGACGCTGCTGTGCGCGGCGCGGCCGCCGAAGACGGCGCTCGAGCCCGCCAGCGCCTGGGCCCAGCGCCCGGGGTTGGCGTGGCCGTGCAGCCAGGCCGCGCGCTGGGTGTCGCGAAACAGGTCGTTCCACTCGAGCCAGCCGGGCGGGAACTGACCGAGCTGGTAGCCGCCCGGACCGACATCCCAGGGCTCGGCGATCAGCAGGCGGTCGCGCAGCACCGGGTCCTGCGCCAGGGCCATGAACAGCGGCGCGCGGGTCTGGAAGCGGTGCTCGGGCGAGGCATCGCGGCCCAGCACCGGGGCCAGATCGAAGCGAAAACCGTCGATGCCGAAGTCCTCGACCCAGCGGCGCAGGCTGTCCATCACCAGGCGCAGCACCAGCGGCTGGTTCAGGTCGAGCACGTTGCCGCAGCCGGCCCAGTTGTGATAGTGGCCGGGGTCGCGCCTGAGGCAGGCATGGTAGAGCCGGTTGTCGATGCCGCGCAGCGACAGGGTCGGACCGCCGGCATCGGATTCGGCCGAGTGGTTGAAGACCACGTCGAGCACGACCTCGAAGCCGGCCTCGTGCAGCGCCTCGACCATGGCGCGGCACTCGTCGCGCACCCGGGCCGGGTCGCGGGCGTAGCGGGTATCGGGCGCGGACCAGGCGATGGTGTTGTAGCCCCAGTGATTGCTCAGTCCGAGATCGAGCAGGCGGGCCTCGTCGGCGCGCTGTGCCAGCGGCATCAGGCTGACGGTGGTGATGCCGAGCTGGCGCAGGTGGTCGAGCACCGCCGGCTGGGCCAGCCCCTCGTAGCGGCCGCGCAGCGCCTCGGGCACGCCGGGATGCCGCATCGTGAAGGACTTGAGGTGCAGCTCGTAGAGCACGCGCCGGGCCGGATCGATGCGCGGCCTGGGCTGGCGCAGCGGCGCCAGATCGGCGACCACGCGCGCCTTCAGCGCCGTGGCGGCGTTGTTGCGGTTGTCACGCAGCAAGGGATCGCCCGGCACATGGCCCAGGTGCAGGTCGGTGCCGTCGTAGCGGCCCACGACCTCGCGCGCATAGGGGTCGAGCAGCAGCTTGTGCGGGTTGAAGCGCAGGCCCTGCGCCGGCGCCCAGGGACCATGGACACGCCAGCCGTAACAGCTCCCCGGCAGGACCCCGGGCAGGACGATGTGCCAGACACCGCAGCTGTCGCGGCGCAGGGCATGGCGACCCAGTTCGTGGCGGCCCGCTTCATCGTAGAGGCAAAGCTCGACCGCGCTGGCGTGCGGCGCCGCGAGCGCGAACGCCACCCCGCCCTCGACCAGGGTGGCGCCGAGCTGGGTCGGGATTTTCGGGTGCGAGGGCATGGGGGACGGCACCGGTTCAGGGCTGGGCGGCCGGCGCCAAGACCGGCGCCAGCATGACGCAGGCCAGCGGCGGTAGCGTCAGCCGCAGCGACTGGGCCTGTCCGTGGGCCGGCTCGGCCTCGGTCGCCGCCACGCCGGTCGCCACCCCGCTGCCGCCATAGATGGCGGCGTCGGTGTTGATGATTTCACGCCACTCGCCCGCCACCGGCACGCCGATGCGGTAGGCCGGCCGAGGCACTGGCGTCAGGTTGCACAGCACGGCCACGAGCTGGCCCTGGTCGTCGCGACGCAGCCAGGACAGCACCGACTGGCCGGCATCGTCGTGCGCGATCCAGTCGAAGCCGCGCGCCTCGTGATCGAGCGCATGCAAGGCGCTGAAGTGGCGATAGACCCGGTTGAGATCGCGCACCAGGCGCTGCACGCCGGCATGGCGCGGATCGTCGAGCAGCTGCCAGGGCAGGCTGCCCTGGGCCTGCCATTCGTCGGGCTGAGCCAGCTCGCCGCCCATGAACAGCAGCTTCTTGCCCGGAAAACCCCACATGTAGCCGTACAGGCTGCGCAGACCGGCAAAGCGCTGCCAGTCGTCGCCCGGCATGCGCCCGAGCAGTGAGCCCTTGCCGTGCACCACCTCGTCATGCGAGAGCGGCAGCACGAAGTTCTCGCTGAAGGCGTAGACCAGGCCGAAGGTCAGCTCGTGATGGTGGTGGCTGCGGTGCACCGGATCGCGCGCGAAATAGCGCAGGCTGTCGTTCATCCAGCCCATGTTCCACTTCTCGTGAAAGCCCAGGCCCCCGCCCTGCAAGTCCGGGCTCGGGGGACGGCTGACGCCGGGAAACGAGGTCGACTCCTCGGCCATCATCAGGGCGCCGGGACATTCGGTGCCGATGGTGTGGTTGAGCCGGCGCAGGAAGGCCATGGCCTCCAGGTTCTCGCGGCCGCCGTCCTTGTTGGGGATCCACTCGCCGTGCCTGCGGCTGTAGTCGCGGTAGAGCATCGAGGCCACCGCGTCGACGCGCAGCCCGTCGATGCCGAAGCGCTCGATCCAGTACAGCGCGTTGCCCACGAGGTAGTTGCGCACCTCCGAGCGGCCGAAGTTGTAGATCAGCGTGTTCCAGTCCTGGTG
>JBDLVJ010000137.1:0-4331 GCA_039804875.1 Pseudomonadota bacterium
CAGGCGCAGCCGATTCTGCAGCAGCTCGGTGCGCGCCTGCAACAGCGCGAGCTCGGCGGCCGCCGCGTCGTTCTCGGCATTGAGAAGGTCGAGGGTGGTGCGGTCGCCGACCTGGCGGCCCAGCCGGGTCGCGTCGAGTCGCGCGCGACTGGCGACCAGGGACTGCTCGAGCGCCGACAGCCTGGCCTGCCCGCTGCTGAGTGCCAGCCAGCTGCCGCGTGTCTGCTGCGCCAGCTGCAACCGGGCGCGTTCGAGCTCGGCCCGGGTTTTTTGCTCCAGGCTCAGCGCCTCGGCCAGCTTGGCGCTGCGCCAGCCCCCGGTATAGAGCGGCAGGTTCAGCGCGAGGCCGACCATCTGCTGGCTCTGGCTGTTGCTGGCCGCACCAAAATCGCCCGAGCCGCCCAGGCGCTCGCGCGAGGCCTGCGCCACCAGGTCGAGCGTGGCGGATCCGGCCAGACCGTGCTTGCGCGCCTCGGCCGCGGCGACCTCGGCCTGGGCCTGCTGCAAGCGCAGCAGCGGGTTGTGCTGCTGCGCCAGCACCAGCCAGGCATCGAGGCCTGCGAGCTGGCAGTCTGCCACCTGGTTGGAGGGCGCTTGCAGCCGCAGGCCCTCGCCCGCCAGCCCGGTGCTGTCTTGCAGCGCCTGGCGCGCGAGTTCGAGCTCGTTGGCCGCCGCCAGCACCTGGGCCTGCAAGCCGCGCGCACGGGCGGCGGCCTCGTGGCTGTCGGTGATCGGCTGGTCGCCCAGCGCGTAGCGGTCCTGGGCCTCGGCATGGGCCTGGTCAACCGCCACTTGCTGCCGTTGCAGCAGCGCCAGCCGGCGCTCGGCCAGCAACAGCTCGAAATAGCGCTGCGCGGTCTGCAGCATCCAGTCCTGCTGCGCGGCCTGCCACTCGAGCTCGGCGGCGTCGGCCGCCAGCGACAGCTGGCGCTGCTGGGCCCGGCGCTCGGGGCTGTAGAGCGGCTGGCGCGCGCCCAGGCTCCAACGCGTTGCCGTGCCACCCTCGACCGAAGTGCCGAACGACACGCCGGTCGAATTGCCAAAGCCCGGGGCGACGAACTGCGCGCCGTCCATCCGGCTATCGGCGCTCGAATAGCCCGCGCTGGCGCTCAGGCCCAGGGTCGGACGCCAGAGCGCGGCGGCCTGCTCGCGCCGGGCACTGCCAGCGGCACGGGCCGCCTCGACGACCTGGCCCTGCGGGTCATGCTGGCGCGCGGCCTGCCAGACCTGCAGCAGGTCGGTGGCAGCAGCGACGCCGGGGGCCATGCCGCAGAACAGCGCGAGCAGCGCGCCGGCAATCAAGGGGCTGTGTCTCATGCTTGCGCTCCGTCAATCCGTGCAGGGTGCGAGTAGGACTCAGCAGCCGGGCTTGAAGCCTAGCTTGCGCAGCAGGGTTTCCATCAGGCACCATTTCGTCAGGCCGCTCTGCAGCAGGTTGACGCCGACAAAGGCGGTGAAGGCCAGCCACCACTGGCTGACGAAGACCGGACTGCCCGGAATGCCCAAGGCCAGGGACAGCAGGATGAAGGCGCCAGCGACGACGCGAACGATTTGCCAGGTGGTCATGATGAGTTGCTCCTTGGATTGCGAATGAGTTGGGAGGATTCAGGCGGCCGACCCGGGGCCGGCTGACTGCGGCCAAGGCCGATCCGGGTACTGCTTGCGGTAGGCCGCGTAGTACAGGGTCGGGATCACGACCAGGGTCAGCAGGGTCGAGACCAGGATGCCGAAGATCAGCGAGATCGCCAGCCCGTTGAAGATCGGGTCGTCGAGGATGAAGAAGGCACCCAGCATCGCGGCCAGGCCGGTCAGCATGATGGGCTGGGCCCGCGTGATCGCCGAATGCACGATCGCTTGCCGGAAGGGCGCGCCCGCCTTGAGCTGCAGCTCGATGAAGTCCACCAGCAGGATCGAGTTGCGCACGATGATGCCGGCCAGCGCGATCATGCCGATCATGCTGGTCGCGGTGTACTGGGCACCCAGCAGGGCGTGGCCCGGCATCACGCCGATGAGGGTCAGCGGAATCGGCGCCATGATGATCAGCGGCGTCAGGTAGCTGCCGAACTGCGCCACCACCAGCAGGTAGATCAGGATCAGGCCGACGCCGTAGGCCGCGCCCATGTCCCGGAAGGTCTCGTAGGTGATCTGCCACTCGCCGTCCCACTTGAGCGCGTAACCGCGCCAGGCATCATCGGGCTGACGAATGAAATACTCGAGCAGCGGACCGCCAGCCGGGGTCTTGATGTCGGCGATCCGCGCGCGCATCTGGAACATGCCGTAAAGCGGACTGTCGATCCGGCCAGCCATGTCGGCGGTCACGAAGTTGACCGGCAGCAGGTCCTTGTGGATCACGGGCTGCTCGCGCAGCGTGTCGCTGAGGGTGACCAGTTCGCGGATCGGTACCAGCTGGCCGGCACTGCCGCGCACGGTCAGCTGCAGCAGCGCGTCGAGCTCACCGTGGCGCTCGGGCGGCAGCTGGATCAGCGCGGGCAGCGGGTATTTGCTGCCGTCGTGCAGCCAGGTCGCTGCCTCGCCGGCCAGGCCGGCGCGCAGCGTGCTGACGATCGCCGCCTGCGGCACGCCCAGCAGCGCGGCCTTGCGCCGGTCCACCAGCAGCAGCTGGCGCGGTGCGTCCGCGATGCTGCTGTCGTCGACGTCGACCACATTGGCGGTCTGCTCGAACACCGCGCGCACCGCCTTGGCGACCTGACGCCTGCCCTCGGCATCGGGGCCGTAGATCTCGGCCACGATCGGCGACAGCACCGGCGGGCCCGGCGGCACTTCGACCAGCTTGACGTTGGCGCCAAAGCGCTTGCCGATCGCCTGCAGCTCGGGACGCAGCCGGGTCGCGATCGCGTGGCTCTGGTCCTTGCGCTCATGCTTGCCGACCAGGTTGACCTGCAGGTCGCCGACCTCGCCGCCGGCACGCAGGTAATACTGGCGCACCAGGCCGTTGAAGTTGATCGGCGCGGCGGTGCCGGCATAGGCCTGGTAGTCGGTGACCTCGGGCACGGTCGCCAGATAGGCGCCGAGCTCGCGCAGCACGGCCACGGTGTCCTCGAGCGGCGTGCCGGCCGGCATGTCGACCACGACCTGGAACTCGGACTTGTTGTCGAACGGCAGCATCTTGAGCTGGACCAGGCCGAGCACGGGCAGCAGCACCGACAGCGCGATCAGGCCGGCAATGCCCAGGCCCAGCAGCTTGCGGTTGCGCGGGCCACGGTCGCTGTGCAGCAGCGGCTCGAACACGCGCTCGAACAGCGGGCCGATCCGGGCCGCCAGCCCGGTCGGGGCCGCATGGCCGCCGCCGTGGCCGGCCTTCATCCAGAGCCGGGCCAGCCAGGGCGTGACGACGAAGGCGATCGCCAGCGACAGCAGCATGCCCAGGCTGGCATTGATCGGGATCGGGCTCATGTAGGGCCCCATCAGGCCCGAGACGAAGGCCATCGGCAGCAGCGCCGCGATCACGGTCAGCGTGGCCAGGATGGTCGGGCCGCCGACCTCGTCGACCGCGCCCGGGATGATCTCGACCAGGGTCTTGCCGGGGTAAAGCTGCTGGTGGCGGTGGATGTTCTCGACCACCACGATCGCGTCATCGACCAGGATGCCGATCGAGAAGATCAGCGCGAACAGCGAGACCCGGTTCAGCGTGAAGCCCCAGGCCCAGGAGGCGAACAGGGTCACGGTCAGCGTTAGGATCACGGCCGTGCCGACGATGGCCGCCTCGCGCCGGCCCAGCGCGATGAAGACCAGCGCCACGACCGAGGCGGTGGCGAACAGCAGCTTCTGGATCAGCTTCTGCGCCTTGTCGTTGGCGCTGGCGCCGTAGTTGCGGGTTTCGGCGACTTCGACCTCGTGCGGGATCACGGTGCCGCGCAGCGAGGCCACGCGCTGCAGCACCGCGTTGGCGACATCGATGGCGTTTTCGCCCGGCTTCTTGGTGATCGCGAGCGTGACCGCCGGGTACTCGCCGCCGCCACTGGCCTGGCCCAGCCCGTGCCAGACATGGCGGGTCGCGGGCGGCGGGCCTTCCCGGACCTCGGCCACATCCTTCAGGAAGACCGGCTTGCCGTTGCGCACGCCGATCACCAGATCCGCCACCTCGTCGGCGCGCGACAGCCAGGGGCCGGCCTCGATGCTGACGCTGCGGTTGCCGGCCAGCAGCTCGCCCACCGGCAGGCCCAGGTTGGCCGACTGCAGGGCCAGGCGCAGGTCGGTCACGGTCACGCCCGAGCCGGCCAGGCGTTCGGGGTCGAGCTGCACCAGCATGGCCCGTCCCGGCCCGCCCAGGGTCTGCACGTCCTGGGTGCCGGGCACGCGCTTGAGGTCGG
>JBDLVJ010000138.1:0-4212 GCA_039804875.1 Pseudomonadota bacterium
GGCGGTCTGGACCGCGCCGACCTTGGCGACACCATTCCACCCGAGGCCTTGGCGGACTGTCCGGGCCTGCGCCAGCGCCTGCCCGGCGGGGGGCAGGCGGCCTGGAGCTTGCGCGAAGCGCTGTATTTTCTGCATCACCCCAGGCCCGATACCTCGCTGGCGGCGCTCGAGGACCGCAGCCATCCGGCCTGGCAGCGGCTCAAGGCCGAGGAGCTGCTGGCGCAGCAGCTGTCGCAGCACAAGTCCAAGCAGGAGCGCGACCTGCTGCGCGCGCCGGCGCTGCTGCGCCGCCCGGACGGGCTGGACCGGCGGCTGCTGGCCGTCCTGCCCTTCGGCCTGACCGGGGCCCAGGCCCGTGTCGTCGATGAGATCGCGGCCGACCTGGCGCGTCCGGTGCCGATGCACCGCCTGCTGCAGGGCGATGTCGGCAGTGGCAAGACCGTGGTCGCGGCGCTGGCCGCCACGGTCGCGATCGAGGCCGGCTGGCAATGCGCGCTGATGGCGCCGACCGAGATCCTGGCCGAGCAGCATTTCAGCAAGCTGGTCGGCTGGCTCGAGCCGCTGCTGGCGCCGCTGGGCAAGTCGGTGGCCTGGCTGACCGGCAGCCAGAAAAAGAAGGAGCGCGCCGCCATGCTGGCGCGCATCGCCTCGGGCGAGGCGGCGCTGGTGGTCGGCACCCACGCCGTGATCCAGGATCAGGTCCAGTTCCAGAACCTGGCGCTGGCCGTGATCGACGAGCAGCACCGCTTCGGCGTCGCGCAGCGCCTGGCCTTGCGCGAGAAGATGCGCGACGCCGGTCTGGAGCCGCATCTGCTGATGATGAGCGCGACGCCGATTCCGCGCACGCTCGCCATGAGCTACTACGCCGACCTCGATGTCTCAACCATCGACGAGCTGCCGCCCGGACGCAGTCCGATCGTGACCAAGACCGTCTCCGACGGCCGACGCGACGAGGTCATCGGCCGCATCCGGGCCCAGGTCGCGCAGGGTCGTCAGGTCTACTGGGTCTGCCCCCTGATCGAGGAGAGCGAGGCGCTCGACCTAGGCAACGCGACCGCGACCCACCTCGAACTCTGCGCCGCGATGGAAGGCCTGCAAGACGCCGACGGCCAGCCGCTGCGGGTCGGTCTGCTGCACTCGCGTATGCCGCCGGCCGAGAAGAAGGCGGTGATGGCGCTGTTCAGTGCCGGCCTCATGGGCGTGCTGGTCAGCACGACCGTGATCGAGGTCGGTGTCGACGTGCCGAATGCCTCGCTGATGGTGATCGAGCATGCCGAGCGCTTCGGCCTGAGCCAGCTGCACCAGCTGCGCGGCCGGGTCGGACGCGGCGCGGCGGCCTCGGCCTGTCTGCTGCTGTATTCGACCAACGAGTCGGGGCGCCTGAGCGAGACCGCGCGCGAGCGCCTGCGCGCCATGGCCGAGACCGGCGACGGCTTCGAGATCGCCCGCCGCGACCTCGAGATCCGCGGCCCCGGCGAGTTCCTCGGCTCGCGCCAGTCGGGTGCCGCCATGCTGCGCTTCGCCGATCTCGCGACCGACATCCACCTGCTCGAATGGGCGCGTGCCTGGGCGCCCGTCATGCTCGCGCGCTGGCCGCATCTGGCGCAACAGCATGTTGAGCGCTGGCTTGGCGGGAAATCCGATTATCTGAAGGCCTGAGGCGCTTGGCCTTGGCGTGGCCGATCAGACCGTTTCGAGATGTAGGGTCGAGACCGTGGTATTCAGGAATTCGGCGCTGTTCTTGAGCATTTGCACGGCCGCCGTGCTTTCCTCGACCAGCGCGGCATTTTCTTGTGTGGAAGCTCCCAACTCATGCAGGGCCTGATTCGTCACGCTGATCTGGCCTGATTGTTCCTCTGAATTCTGGCTGATTTCCCGGATTATCGTGTGCAGATTCTCGACCGATTCCATGATTTGTGTCATGGTCTGACCGGCTTCGCCGACCATGTGTGCCCCGCGCTGGACATGATTGACGCTGTTTTGAATCAGGTTTTCGATTTCTTTCGCGGCCTCGCTGGAGCGCTGCGCCAGGGACCGAACCTCGGCCGCCACCACGGCGAAACCCCGTCCCTGTTCTCCCGCTCGGGCGGCTTCCACGGCGGCATTGAGCGCCAGAATGTTCGTCTGAAACGACAAACCGTTGATCACGCCGATGATGGTGGAGATCTGCCTCGAAGAGGCTTGAACGTCGTTCATCGTGCCCACGAGCTTGCCGACCGCAGAACCTCCGGTGCGTGCCTCGCGGGCGGTATTTTCCACCAGCTCGCGGGCTTGCTGCGCGGCCTGGGTCGTGAGCTGAATTGACCGGTTCACGCCATCGACGGCTTTGCTGGTTTCCTGCAGTCGCGTGGCCGTGCGTTCGGTGCGTGCCGACAGGTCCGTGCTTCCACTGGCGATTTCTGAAGAAGCCCCGTACACTTGATGAGCTTGTTGCTTGACGGTGTCGACCGTCGTGGCGAGTTGCCGCATGGCTGACTGCAGTCGTCCACTCAATTTCCACGACGAGGACTCGCTACGGTAGAGCAGCTGGGCGATGTGGATTTCAAATCCGGTCTGCGCCACCACATAGGCCGCGTGGATCATCACCCGACCGAAGTCAGGCTGGCTCAGGCAGTACACATTCCAGCCCATGGCCTGAAGCCGGTCTGATACCACATGGTGGATGGCGATCGTGGTTGCTGATACGACGACAGGACGCCAGTCCCGGTACAGCAGCAGCAGCGCCAGGGTCACGAACACGCCGAAATGATACTCCAGCATTCCCATGCCGAAGTGAATCTGAGCACCGACCATCAGCATCAGCACGATCGCCATCACATAGCGGCAACCATTGCGGTTTTTAAGCAACCAGTAGGCTGCCGCGCCCATGATCCATAAAGTGCTGGCCCAGACCATGGCCTCGCTGGTGCGGTCGTTGCTCCAGCCGATCATGACCGTCACCAAGGCATAGACGCTCAGCACCACGACCATCAAGGCATCGGCCTGTCGCGAGGAATCTTTGTTGAAAGTTTCTATATTGTTATATTTCATCATCAAAAAAACAATTCCAATTCTATTGGAAACAATTTTATACAAGGCCTCCAATCTTGTTCAAACAGGCCTTCAGCGTCGTGTAGGGTCTTTCCGATCAGCCGGCTGGTTTTTCGGCCACTGCTTGGGCCAAAATTCTCTAGACCGCATGGTCAGCGCCGATCATCCGACGCGCTCGTGGAGCTGCCCGCATACCGTGACCCTATGACCCTCACCGAACTCAAGTACATCGTCGCCGTCGCGCGCGAACGCCATTTCGGCAAGGCGGCCGAGGCCTGCTTCGTCTCCCAGCCCACGCTCAGCGTGGCGATCAAGAAGCTCGAGGAAGAGCTCGAACTCAAGCTGTTCGAGCGCAACGCCAGCGAGGTCGCCGTCACGCCGCTGGGCGAGGAAATCGTGCGCCAGGCCCAGGTCGTGCTCGAGCAGGCGGCCTCGATCAAGGAGATCGCCAAGCGCGGCAAGGATCCGCTCGCCGGTCCGCTGCGCCTGGGCGTGATCTACACCATCGGTCCCTACCTGCTGCCCGACCTGGTGCGCCAGGTGATCCAGCGCTCGCCCCAGATGCCGCTGATGCTGCAGGAAAACCTGACCGCCAAGCTGCTTGAGCAATTGCGCCTGGGCGAGATCGATGCCGCCATCCTGGCCGAACCCTTTCCCGACACCAATCTCGCGATCGCGCCGCTCTACGACGAACCCTTCCTTGCGGTGGTGCCAGTGGCGCATCCGCTGGCCCGGCAGGACGAGGTCACGGCCGAGCAGCTCAAGCAGGAGACCATGCTGCTGCTGGGCACCGGTCACTGCTTTCGCGACCATGTGCTCGAGGTCTGCCCCGAGTTCGCCCGCTTCTCGAACGACGCCGAGGGCATCCGCAAGAGCTTCGAGGGCAGCTCGCTCGAGACCATCCGCCACATGGTCGCCGCCGGCATGGGCGTCACGCTGGTGCCGCGCCTGAGCGTGCCGGGTTCGGCGCTTGGGCCGGGCGCCGCCAGGACCCTGCCGCCCGGATCGGGCCCGGGCGACGCTTCCTATCTGCGCTACCTGCCCTTTGCCGGCGAGCCGCCGATGCGCCGCGTCGTGCTGGCCTGGCGCCGCAGCTTCACGCGTTACGAGGCGATCGCCGCGTTGCGCAATGCCATCTACGCCTGCGAGTTGCCGGGCGTCAAGCGACTGTCCGCATGAATT
>JBDLVJ010000139.1:0-3091 GCA_039804875.1 Pseudomonadota bacterium
CTTGCCGCTGGCTGGCCAGACCTATGTGCTGACCGGCACCCTGCCCACGCTGAGCCGGGACCAGGCCAAGGCCATGCTCGAAGCCGCTGGCGCCAAGGTCGCGGGCTCGGTCAGCAAGAAGACGCATTGTGTCGTCGCGGGCGCGGAGGCCGGCAGCAAGCTCGACAAGGCGCGCGAACTCGGCCTGCGCGTGATCGACGAGGCCGGCCTGATCGAGCTGCTGGCACATCCGGCGGCCAGCGCGTAAACTGGCAACGCGGCCGCGCATCAGGCGTGGCCTCCCAGGAGGAGACAACCATGGCCCTACGCGACATCCTCAGGATGGGGGACCCGCGCCTGCTGCGCCAGGCCCTGCCGGTTTCCCATTTCGACACCCCCGAGCTGCACCAGCTGTTGCAGGACATGCAGGACACGATGGCGGCCGTCAACGGCGCCGGCTTGGCCGCGCCGCAGATCGGCGAGAACCTGCGCCTCGTGATCTTCGGCAGCGGCCAGTTCAATCCGCGCTATCCCAAGCAGCCGCCGGTGCCGCGCACCGTGCTGATCAATCCGGTGCTGACCCCGCTCGGCCCCGAGGAGGAGTCGGATTGGGAGGGCTGCCTGTCGGTGCCGGGCCTGCGCGGGCAGGTGCCGCGCTTCAAGCGTCTGCATTACCGTGGCTTCGACGCCTACGGTCAGCTGATCGAGCGCGAGGTCGAGGGCTTCCATGCCCGCGTGGTCCAGCACGAGTGCGACCACCTCGACGGCAAGCTCTACCCGATGCGCATGCGCGATTTCACGCGCTTTGGCTACACCGACGTGCTGTTCCCGGGCCTCGACACCCTGCCCGACGATTGACGGTTTTCAGTCCTTGACCGCCTCGAGCAGTTCGGTCTCGATCTCGATCTGCTCGCGGTTGTGCTGCAGCGCCGGTCCGCTGATCAGGAAGGTGTCCTCGACCCGCTCGCCCAGCGTCGTGACCTTGGCCAGCTGCAGGTTGATCTCGTGGCGCGCCAGCACGCGCGCGATGCTGTAGAGCAGGCCGACCCGGTCGCTCGAGGAAATCGTCAGCACCCAGCGCTGCGCCTTCTCGTCCGGGTGCAGCGTGACCCGTGGCAGCACGGGGAAGCATTTGACCCGGCGTGACTGGCGGCCCCGGCTGGGCGTGGGCAGCGGCCCGCGCTGTTCCAGCGTGCGCGCCAGCTCCACCTCCACCATCGCGATCAGCTCGCGGTAATGCTCGGACAGATCGGGCGAGATCAGCTGGAAGGTGTCGAGCGCGTGACCGTCGCGCGTGGTGTGGACCTTGGCGTCCAGGATGCTGAAACCCGCGCCGTCGAAATAGCCACAGATGCGCGCGAACAGATCGGGCTGGTCGGCCGTGTAGACCAGCACCTGCAGGCCCTCGCCCTCGGGCGAGGGGCGCGCGCGCACCAGCGTCGGGTGTGTCGCGCCAGCGCCGAGCTGCGCCAGCGGGCGCGACAGCATGCGGGTATGCCAGGCGATCTCGTCACCCTGATGCCGCATGAAATAGCTCACGTCGAGCTGGTCCCAGAGCGCCTTGTGCGCCATGTGCGGCAGCGTGTGCAGGGCCAGCAGCGTCAGGGCCTCGCGCTTGCGCGATTCGATCACCGCGCCCTGATCCGGTGCCCGTCCGCCGAGGGCGCGCACCGTCGCGCGGTACAGATCCTCCAGCAGCCGGCCCTTCCAGGCATTCCAGACCCTGGGACTGGTGCCCCGGATGTCGGCCACCGTCAGCAGATAGAGGGCGGTCAGCCGGCGTTCGTTGCCGACCCGGCGCGCGAAGGCCTCGATCACGTCCGGGTCGCTCAGGTCCTGTTTCTGCGCCACATGGCTCATCGTCAGGTGCTCGCCGACTAGGAAGCTGATCAGGTCGCTGTCCTCGCGCCCGATGCCGTGATCGCGGCAAAAGCGCCTGACCTCGAGCATGCCGAGCTGGGAGTGGTCGCCGCCGCGCCCCTTGGCGATGTCATGGAACAGCGCCGCCGTGTAGAGCAGCCAGGGCTTGTCCCAGCCCGCGGCCAGCTGCGAGCAGAACGGGTACTCGTGCGAATGTTCGGGGATGAAGAAACGGCGCATGTTGCGCAGCACCATCAGGATATGCTGGTCCACCGTGTAGACGTGGAACAGGTCGTGCTGCATCTGGCCGACGATGGCGCGAAACACCCACAGGTAGCGTCCGAGCACCGAGGTCTGGTTCATCAGGCGCAGCGCGTGCATCACGCCGTCGGGTTGCTGCAGGATCTGCAGGAAGGTGGCGCGGTTGCGTGGATCGCGCCGGAAGGCGGCGTTCATGACCGAGCGCGCGTTGTAGAGCGCGCGCAGCGTGCGCGCCGACAGGCCCTGGATGCCGGGCTGGCTCTGGAACAGCAGGAAGGTCTCGAGAATGGCCTCGGGCTGCTCGTGGTAGAGCTCGTCGCTGCCGACTTCCAGCATGCCGCCCTTGTCGAGGAAGCGCTCGTTGATCGGGCTCAAGGCGACGCCGGCCTCGCGGGTGTATTCGTTGATGCGCTCCTGCAGGTTGAGCAGCAGGATCTGGTTGAGCTGGGTCACGGCCTTGGCGGCCCAGTAGTAGCGCCGCATCAGCTGCTCGCTGGCGCGGCGCGCGCCACGCATCCTGGCGGCCGATCCGGCCTCGGGTCCGCTGGCGCGGTAGCCGAAGGAGTCGGCCAGGGCGGATTGCAGGTCGAACACCAGCCTATCCTCGCGTCGGCGCGCGAGCAGGTGCAGGCGCGCGCGGATCAGGCTCAGCAGGGCCTCGTTGGACTTGATCTGGCGCACTTCCAGCGCCGTCGCCAGGCCGTTGCGCCCGAGCTCGTCCCAGCTGCGGCCCAGGCCGGCCGCCTTGGCGGTCCAGAGCAGCACTTGCAGGTCGCGCAGTCCGCCCGGGGATTCCTTGCAGTTGGGTTCGAGCGAGTAGGGCGTGTCCTCGAACTTCTGGTGGCGCTGCTGCAACTCGAGCAGCTTGGCCGTGAAGAAGGCCGCCGGGTCCATGGCCGCGCGCAGCGCCTGATCGAGCGTCTGCCAGGCCATGCGCTGCCCGGCGACCAGCCGGTTCTCCAGCAGCGAGGTTTGCACCGTGATGTCCCGT
>JBDLVJ010000140.1:0-3896 GCA_039804875.1 Pseudomonadota bacterium
GACATTGTGCGTGGCCTCGGCAATCGCCTGGTGAAAGGCGACGTCATGGGCGACGCAGGCCTGCAGGTCCTCCTGTTCGTAAGCCACCTCGAGCGCCTCGAAGATGGCCTGGATCCGCTTCATGTCCGCATCGGTGGCGCGCTCGGTCGCCAGCTGGGCGGCCTGGCCTTCCAGGATGTGACGGAATTCCAGCATGTCGCTGTGCAGCAGCGGGTGGTCCTTCAGCAGGTCCTGCCAAGGTTCGGCAAAGCTGGCCTCCAGCCTGTCGGTCACCACCGTGCCGCCGCCGTGCTTGGTCACCAGCAGCCCCTTGGACACCAGCTTGTGGATCGCCTCGCGCAGGGACGGACGTGACACATTGAGTTCCAGCGCCAGCGTGCGTTCCGCCGGCAGGCGGTCGCCGGGCTTGAGCGATCCCTCCAGGATGCGCTGCTCCAACTGGTTGGCAACGACATCAGCGATGCGGGTGATCGTGGGACGCGAGGAATTCATAGGGTGCATGGGGGAAAGCATCTGGCAGGACCGATCTTGATGAATGTACTGTCATGAAAAGTTTTGCTCCAAACCAGGGTTTACCCGGTGGACAGCGGTGCCCGGACCGCTTTTAATTCGAAGCCAACTGGTAATACCAATTTACCATATGACCGAATTTCTCACCCCAGGAGAACGCCGATGCAGTTTTCTTCCTCAAATTCAAGGCAGTACCCGGCCAGGTCAGAGGATGTTTACCTCTTTGCCACCTGCCTGGTCGATCAGTTCACGCCCGAGGCCGGCCTGGACACGGTGCTGCTGCTGGAGCGCGAAGGCATCCGCGTGCATTACCCCGAGGAACAGACCTGCTGCGGCCAGCCCGCCTACAGCAGTGGCTACCCCGACGAGGCGCGCGCGGTCGCGCGGCAGCAGCTCGACCTGTTCACGCAGCCCTGGCCGGTGATCGTGCCGTCGGGTTCCTGCGCCGGCATGATCCGCAGCCACTACCCCCAGCTGTTCGCCGATGATCCGGTGCTGCACGCCAAGGCAGTGGCGCTGTCCGAGCGCGTCTACGAGCTGACCGAATTCCTGGTGCATGTGGTCCGTTTCGCGCGCGAGGACCTGGGTCCGGCCTGCACGGTGTCGCTGCATACCTCCTGCCATGCCAGGCGCCAGATGGGCTCGCACCAGACCAGCGCGGCCTTGCTCGCTGACCTGTCCCGGGTGACGGTCAAGGAGCAGGCCCGGATCGAGGAATGCTGCGGCTTTGGCGGCACCTTTGCCCTGCTCCACCCCGAGATCTCCGAAGCCATCGTCAGCGACAAGGTGGCGGCGATCCGCGCCACCGGCGCGGGCTGCGTCGTCAGCGCCGATTGCGGCTGCCTGCTCAACATCACCGGACGCGCGGCCCGACAGGACGAGCAGGCCGGCGTCGCCGCTCCGTCACTGCGGGGCGAGCACATCGCCAGCTTTCTCTGGAAGCGCACCCACGGAGCCGGCGCATGAGCGCGCGCGACCAGATCCTGGGCCGGCTGCGCGCCGCGCCCGGCGGCGATCCCGCCACCGTGCCTGACGTGAGCGGCTGGTACGAGCGGCAGCGCCGCGACGAGGACGGCGCGCAGCGCATCGAGCGCCTGCGCCAGGGCCTGCTGGCCTGGCGCGCCGAGGTCCATGCCGTCACCCGCGACAACTGGACCGGGGTGCTGCTCGGGCTGATCGCCGCCAAGGGCCTGCGCCAGCTGCTGATCGGCCACGACACGCCACATGGCGAGACACTGGCCGCCAGCGCGCCCGCCAGTCTCGAGATCGTGCGCTACGAGCAGGCGGTCGAGGCGTGGAAGCACCGGCTGTTCGACCGCGTCGATGCCTCGCTGACGCTGGCCCGCAGCGCGATCGCCGAAACCGGCAGCCTGGTCCTGTGGCCCGACGCCAGCGAACCGCGCCTGATGTCGCTGGTCCCCGCAGTGCATATCGTGTTGCTCGATGTGGACACGATCCATGCCGACTTCCATGCCGCCATCAGCGCCGAAGGCTGGAGCAGCGGCCTGCCCAGCAACGCGCTGCTGATCAGCGGGCCGTCCAAGACCGCCGACATCCAGCAGACCCTGGCCTACGGCGCGCATGGGCCGCGCGAACTGGTGGTGCTGCTGCGCGCCGCCGAAGGAGTCAAGCCATGAGCCGCGTGATCCCGATCGAGCCGACCGAGGACTTCAAGGCGCGCGCGCGCGGCGTGCTCGACGATCCGGCGCAGCGCCGGAATTTCCGGGGCGCGATGGACTACCTGCAGTCCAAGCGCCGCGCCCAGTTCGCGGACGAGGACGAACTGCAGGGTCTGCGCGACCTGGGCCAGCAGATCCGTCGTCACAGCCTGGCCCATCTGCCGCGCCTGCTGGAGCAGCTCGAAGCCCGCCTGAGCGCCAACGGCGTGCAGGTGCACTGGGCGCAGACGCCGGCCGAGGCGAACGCCATCGCGCTGACCATCGCGCGGCGCGCGCAGGCGCGCCGGATCATCAAGGGCAAGTCGATGGTCAGCGAGGAAATCCACTTCAACCATGCCATGGAAGAAGCCGGACTGGAGGCGCTGGAGTCCGACATGGGCGAGTACATCGTGCAGCTCGCCGGCGAGGCCCCTTCGCACATCATCATGCCGGCGATCCACAAGACCAAGCAGGAGATCGCCGCGCTGTTCGCGCGCGAAGTCCCCGGGGTGTCGTACACCGAGGATGTCGACGCGCTGATCGACATCGGCCGGCGCGTGCTGCGCAGCAAGTTCGCGCAGGCCGACATAGGCTTGTCGGGCGTCAACGTGGCGGTCGCCGAGACCGGCACCCTGTGCCTGGTCGAGAACGAGGGCAACGGTCGCATGTGCACCACCGTGCCCCGGGTCCATATCGCGATCACCGGGATCGAGAAGGTGGTCGAGAAGCTCGAGCATGTCCCGCCCATCCTCAGCCTGCTGACCCGCTCGGCGACCGGGCAGTCGGTGACCACCTACGTCAACATGATCAGCGGCCCGCGCGGCCCGGGCGAGAAGGATGGCCCGCAGGAGGTGCACCTGATCCTGCTCGACAACGGCCGCACCCAGGCCTACGCCGACGAGCAGTTGCGCGCCACGCTGCAGTGCATACGCTGCGGTGCCTGCATGAACCACTGCCCGGTCTACGCGCGGGTGGGCGGCCATGCCTACGGCACCACCTATCCGGGGCCGATCGGCGCCATCATCTCGCCGCACCTGCAGGGGCTGGAAAGCACCTACCCGCTGGCATTCGCCTCGACGCTGTGCGGTGCCTGCACCGAGGTCTGCCCGGTCAAGATACCGATCACAGACCTGCTGGTGCGGCTGCGCAACGAGGCCCAGGCCCGCCCCGACAGCGGGGAGGCGACGCTGCGCGGCAGCGGCGCGGCCCGCAGCCTGAAGGCGTCGGCGACCTGGAGCGTCTGGGCCCAGGTCTACGGACGCCTGGGACTCTACAAGCTGGCCTCCTGGTTCATGAGCCGGGGCCGGGGGCTCTCGCCCTCGGACCAGGGCGCCTGGACCCAGAGCCGAACGCCACTCGTACCGGCCCCCAAGCGGCTGCGCGACCTGCTGAAGGAACGGCAATCATGAACGAACTGATCACGGCGCTGCGCGCCGCCCTGCCCGAGCGCCAGGTGGTGACCGACGACCTGCGTCGGCTGGCCTATGGCACCGATGCCAGCTTTTACCGCCTGATCCCCGAGGTGGTGGCGATCGTGGAGAACGAGGACCAGATCCGCGATGTGCTCGACAGCGCGCGCCGCTTCGACCGTCCGGTGACGGTGCGGGCGGCGGGCACCAGCCTGTCCGGACAGGCCATCACCTACGGCGTGCTGATGCTGATCGGCGAAGGCCTGGCCAGCTGCGAGATCGCCCCGGATGGCGCCAGCGTGCGCCTGGGCCCGGGCCT
>JBDLVJ010000141.1:0-3575 GCA_039804875.1 Pseudomonadota bacterium
ATGCACTACCCGACCAACTACGGTTACGTGCCCAAGACCATCGCCGGCGACGGCGACCCGGTCGATGTGCTGGTGATCACCCCGGTGCCGCTGCCGCCCGGCGTGGTCGTGCCCTGCCGCGCGCTCGGCATCCTGAAGATGGAAGACGAAGGCGGCGTGGACGGCAAGGTGATCGCCGTGCCGACCGCCAAGATCCTGCCGCTGTACGCCAAGATTGAGTCGCTGGAAGACCTGCCCGAGATCCAGCTGCTGCAGATCAAGCATTTCTTCGAGCATTACAAGGACCTCGACGCCGGCAAGTGGGTCAAGGTGCTGGGCTGGGACGGCAAGGAAGCCGCCCACCAGGAAATCACCGACGGCATCGCCGCCTACGACAAGGAACAGGCCTGAGCCCCTGGCTGGCGGCCTGATCCAGACGCCAGCCCGCTGACGCCTTCCCTGCAAGCCCCCTGAAGTTCCCGGCTCAAGCCCCGGACTTCAGGGGGCTTCGGCTTTCCAGCTGCTCCAGGTAGGCGCCCATGTGTTCGCCTTCCTGCTCCAGGTAGCGCTCGACCGCGTCGGAAAACGCCGGATGCGCCAGCCAGTGCGCGCTGTGGGTCGCCACCGGCAGCAGTGCCCGCGCCATCTTGTGCTCGCCCTGGGCACCGCCCTCGAATCGTTGCACGCCCTGCGCGATGCACCAGGCCAGCGGCTGGTAGTAGCAGGCCTCGAAATGCAGGCAATCGACCCGCTCCAGCGCGCCCCAGTAGCGGCCGTAGGCGGCCTCGGGCTGCTCGCTGTCGTCGCTCAAGCCGACCAGGCTGGCCGCGAGGCGCTGCCCGGCCGCATGGCGGGCGATGAACAGCAGCCATTGCCCGGGCTGCGTCTCTTGCAGACGGGCGAAGAAGTCGCGGCTCAGGTAGGGCCGGTTGCCATGCTCGAGGTAGGTACGCTCGTAGCAGCGGTAGAAGAAATCCCAGTCCTCGGTCGTGATGTCGCTGCCGCGCTTGCAGTCGAAAGTCACGCCGGCCTCCAGCACCTTGCGCCGTTCCTGCCGGATCTTCTTGCGCTTGTCCTGCTTGAGCGTGGCCAAAAAGTCCTCGAAGTCCGCGTAGCCAGGCCCTGGCCGGTTCCGCCAGTGGAACTGCACCGTGTGGCGCAGCAGCAGGCCGGCTTCGCGGCAGGCGGCGATGTCCTGCGGCGCGGCGAACAGCAGGTGCAGCGAGGACAGCCCGATCTGCTCGCAGTGCGCGATCAGCGCTCGCAGCAGCGCGGCGCGCGCCGTGGCGTCGATCGCCAGCAGGCGCGGACCCGGCACCGGCGTGAACGGCACCGCGACCAGCCCCTTGGGGTAGTAGGCCAGTCCATGGCGCTCGTAGGCCTCGGCCCAGGCCCAGTCGAAGACATATTCGCCCCTCGAATGGCTCTTCAGGTAGAGCGCTGCCGCCGCTTGCAGTTCATCGCCGCGCCAGAGCGTGAGCCACCGCGGCCCCCAGCCGGTCGCGGCTGTCGCGCAGCCGCTGTCATGCAGTGCGCCGAGGTAGTCGTGGCGCATGAAGGGGCCGCCCGCGCCGCCGGGCTGGCGCGCCAGCAGCGCGTTCCAGTCCCCGGCATTGATTTCCGAGGGCCGATCCAGCACCCGGATGACATAATCCCCGCCAACGTTTTCGCACCCCATATACGGTATCTCCATGACCCTCCAGCTCTGCGTTGCGCAGCTCAATTTCGTCGTCGGCGACCTGGCCGGCAACGCGCAAAAAATCGTCGCTGCCGCGCGCCAGGCCCATGCCCAGGGCGCCCGTCTGCTGCTGACGCCCGAGCTGGCCCTGTGCGGCTACGCGGCCGAGGACCTCTACCTGCGCCCGGCCTTCGTCGCCGCCTGCGATGATGCCTTGCAAACCGTGGCCCGCGAGACGGCGGGGCTTTGCGGCCTGCACATCGTGGTCGGTCATCCGGCGCCGGCACCGGGCGGCGAGCGCGGCCGCAGCGTCTCGCGCGCGCCCTGCCTGAACGCCGCCAGCGTGCTGTTCGAGGGCCAGCTCACGCAGCGCTACGCCAAGCGCGAGCTGCCCAACTACCAGGTGTTCGACGAGCGGCGCTACTTCGTGCCGGGCGACGCGCCTTGCGTGTTCGAGGTTGCCGGCGCCAACGGCCAGAAGGTCAAGGTCGGGCTGCTGATCTGCGAGGATGCCTGGTTCGAGGCGCCGGCCGCCGCCGCCAAGGCCGCCGGCGCCGAGCTGCTGGCCGTGATCAACGCCTCGCCCTTCCACGCCGGCAAGGGCGACGAGCGCGAGCAGGCCATGCGCCTGCGCGTGCTGGCGACCGGCCTGCCGCTGGTCTATGCCCATCTGGTCGGCGGCCAGGACGAGATCGTGTTCGAGGGCCGCAGCTTCGCGCTCGACCGCGATGGCGCGCTGGCCGCGCGCGCGCCCAGCTTCGCCGAGGACCTGTTCAGCCTGACGCTGCAGTCGCCGGCCGAGGCCGCGCTCAGCCCGTCGCGTTTCGGCGTCGTCGGCCCGATCGCGCCCGAGCAATCGCTCGAGGCCGACCTCTGGCACGCGCTGGTGCTGGGCGTGCGCGACTATGTCGGCAAGAACGGCTTTCCGGGCGCGTTGCTGGGCCTGTCGGGCGGCATCGACTCGGCGCTGGTGCTGGCGATCGCGGTTGACGCGCTCGGCGCCGACAAGCTGCGCGCGGTCATGATGCCCTCGCCCTACACGGCCGACATCTCCTGGATCGACGCGCGCGAGATGGCGCAGCGCCTGGGCGTGCGCTACGACGAGATCGCCATCCAGCCCGAGTTCGATGCCTTCCTGGGCTCGCTCGGTCCCCTGTTCGAGGGCCGTCCGTTCGACACCACCGAGGAAAACATCCAGGCCCGCATCCGCGGCACCATGCTGATGGCGTTGTCCAACAAGTTCGGCTCCATCGTGCTGACCACCGGCAACAAGAGCGAGATGGCGACCGGCTACTGCACGCTCTACGGCGACATGGCGGGCGGCTTCGCGGTGATCAAGGATCTGGTCAAGACCATGGTCTTTCGGCTGGCCTGGTGGCGCAACGCCAACGACCCCTACGGCACGGGCGCCAATCCGATCCCCGAGCGCATCATCACCCGCCCGCCCAGCGCCGAGCTGCGCCCGGACCAGAAGGACCAGGACAGCCTGCCGCCCTACGAGGTGCTCGATGCCATCGTCGAACGCTACATGGAAGAGGACCAGTCCCCGGCCGAGATCATCGCCGCCGGCTATCCCGCTGCGGCGGTCGAGCAGGTGGTGCGCCTGATCCGCTTCAACGAGTACAAGCGCCGCCAGTCGCCGGTCGGCATCCGCGTCACGCACCGCAGCTTTGGCAAGGACTGGCGCTACCCCAACACCAACCGCTACCGCGCCTGAAACCCGGCCCGCTCGGGTGGCCGAGCGGGGCGTGATACAGTTTTGATCCGAGCATTTCCAACCCCCATTCCCGGAGCCTTATCCATGAAGCAAATCACCGCCGTCATCAAACCCTTCAAGCTGGAGGAAGTGCGCGAGGCGCTCGCCGAGCAGGGAGTGACGGGGCTGACCGTGACCGAGGTCAAGGGCTTCGGTCGCCAG
>JBDLVJ010000142.1:0-4289 GCA_039804875.1 Pseudomonadota bacterium
GCCAGCGCGGCGCTGGAGGCCTCGGCCAACCGCTCGTCGGAGGCCAGGTTGTAGGTCTGGGTCGCCAGGGTGTCGAAGTTGAACGGTCGCATCACCAGGGTGGCGGGCAGCTCCTTCATGACATCGACGAACACCAGCAGGCCGGCGGTGAACAGGCTGCCGCGCAGGATCGGCAGATGGACCCGGCGCAGCACCGCGAGCTGGCCCGAACCCAGGCTGCGCGCGGCGTCGTCCATGCTCGGGGTGATCTTGCCCAGGCTGCCTTCGACCGTCTGCAGCGCCGCCGACAGGAAACGCACCAGATAGGCATAAACCAGGGCCGCGATGCCGCCGGTCAGCAGCAGGCCGGGGTTGCTGCCGAACAGCTGCTGCCAGCCGGCCGCCAGCCAGTGATCGAGCCGGGTCACCGGAATCAGCACCCCGACCGCGATCACCGAGCCCGGCACCGCGTAGCCGAGCCCGACCAGCCGGTTCAGGCCGCGCGCCAGCCAGCTGCGCGACAGGCGCGCCGCGTAGGCCAGCAGCAGCGCCAGCCCGACCGCCAGCGCGGCCGTCAGCAGCGCCAGCGTCAGGCTGTTGCCGGCCAGGTGGAAGAAGCGGCCGCCGAACTCGCCGATGCCCTGAGCCGAGGCCATGCGCAGCAGCAGGCCGGCCGGCAGCAGGAAGCCCAGCAGCAGCGGCAGCAGGCACCAGAGCGCCGCCAGCCAGGCACGCGCGCCCTGCAGCCGCTGGCCCGGCATGGGCCGGTTGCGGCCGGTGGTGTTGTGGTAGCTGGCGCGACCGCGCGAATGGCGCTCGATCAGCAGCAACAGCACGACGAAACCCAGCAGCAGCGTCGCGAGCTGGGCCGCCGCCGTGCGGTCGCCGAGCGAGAACCAGGCGCGGTAGATGCCGGTAGTGAAGGTATCGACGCCGAAATAGGCCACGGTGCCGTAGTCGGCCAGGGTCTCCATCAGCACCAGCGCGACGCCGGCGGCGATGGCCGGCCGCGCCAGCGGCAACGAGACGCGCCAGAACACCTGCCAGGGCCCCTGCCCCAGCGTGCGCGCCGCCTCCAGCATGCCGCTGCTGCGCTCGAGGAAGGCATTGCGCGCCAGCAGGTAGACATAGGGATAGAGCACCAGCGTGAACATCGCGGCCGCGCCGCCCAGGCTGCGCACGTCGGGGAACCAGTAATCGCCGCGGCGCCAGCCGAAGGCCTCGCGCAGGGCGGTCTGCACCGGGCCGACGAACTGCAGCCAGTCGGTGTAGAGGTAGGCCAGCACATAGGCCGGCATCGCCATCGGCAGCACCAGCGCCCATTCGAAGACGCGCCGGCCCGGGAAATCATGCATCGCGGTCAGCCAGGCGGTGCTGACGCCGCACAGGATCACGCCCGCCGCCACCCCCAGGCACAGCCGCAGCGAGTTGGCGACATAGCTCGCCAGCACCGTGTCGACCAGATGCTGCCAGGTCGCTCCGGTGCCGCCGGCCAGCAGGTAGAAGGCGATGCTGGCGACCGGCAAGGCGGCCAGGGCCGCGACCAGCAGCGAGAGCTGAAGCAAGGGGGAAATGGGACGCATGGTGAACGAAGCCGGTTTTTAGTTGAGAATAATAATCGTTTGTTAACTATCCCTGCTGCCATGGCTCATCTGGACATCGTCAATCTCGTGCAACGCTACGGTCGGCAGACCATCGTGCAGGACGTCAGCCTCCAGGTGCAGGCGGGCCAGATCGCCTGTCTGCTGGGGCCGTCGGGCTGCGGCAAGACCACCTTGCTGCGCTGCATCGCCGGCTTCGAGCCCGTGGCCGGCGGCGAGATCCGGCTCGATGGCGTCTGCGTCAGCCGCCCGGGCTACAACCTAGCGCCCGAGAAGCGCCAGATCGGCATGGTGTTCCAGGACTACGCGCTGTTTCCGCACCTGACGGTGGCGCAGAACGTGGGCTTCGGCCTGAACCAGGTCAGCGCGGCCGAGCGGCAACAGCGGGTCGCGCATCTGCTGGAGCGGGTCGGGCTGTCGGGCCAGAGCCACAAGCATCCGCACGAGCTGTCGGGCGGCCAGCAGCAGCGGGTCGCGCTGGCGCGCGCGCTGGCGCCCCGGCCCCAGCTGGTGCTGCTCGACGAGCCGTTCTCCAACCTCGACGTCGATCTGCGCGAGCGGCTCTCGCTCGAGGTGCGCGAGATCCTCAAGCGCGAGGGCGCGACGGCGGTGCTGGTCACGCACGACCAGAACGAGGCCTTCGCGATGGCCGACGTGATCGGGGTCGTCGCCGAGGGCCGGATCCAGCAATGGGACAGCGCCTACAACCTGTACCACCAGCCGGCCAACCGCTTCGTCGCCAACTTCATCGGCCAGGGTGTGCTGCTGCCGGGGCGGGTCATCAACGAGCACGAGGTCGAGATCGCGCTCGGCGTCCTGCCCTCGGTCGATCCGGTCGCCTGCGGACGCGGCTGCGCCGGCTGTCCGAGCCGCCAGCCAGCCAAGCCCTGCGCGGTCGACGTGCTGCTGCGCCCCGACGACGTGGTGCACGACGATGCCAGCCCGGTGCGGGCCAAGGTGGTCAACAAGGCGTTTCGCGGCGCCGAGATTCTCTACACGCTGGAGCTCGCCGGCGGCGAGCGGGTGCTGTCGCTGGTGCCCAGCCACCACGACCATGCGCTGGGCGAGCCGATCGGGATCAGGCTCGACGTCGACCATGTGGTCGCGTTCAAGTCGGTCGCGGCCTGAGGCTCAGAAATAGCGCTCGAGCTCGGCGAGTTCGCGGATGAAGATGGCCCGGTCTTGTAGCGCCAACGGCGCCTGCTGGCGTGGCAGCAGCGTGAAGACCCGCATGCCGGCGGCCAGTCCGGCCTCGACGCCGGGCAGGCTGTCCTCGACCACCGCGCAGCGCGCCGGTGCCACGCCCATGGCGGCGGCCGCGTGCAGGAACAGGCCCGGCTCGGGCTTGAAGCTGCCGACCTCGTAGGCGCTGTAGAGGCGGTGCCGCACCAGCGGCAGCAGGCCGGTCAGGCCGAGCGTGAGCTCGACCTTCTCGCGCGGGCCATTGGTGGCGATGCAGAACGGCAGCGTCAGGCGACGCAGCAAGGCCTCGGCGCCGGCCATCGGCGACAGCCCGCGACGAAAGCGCTCGGCCATCGCGGCGCGCACCTGCCGCAGGAAGGCGTCGGCGAATCCGGGCTCGTGGCGGCCGGCCTCGGCGGCCAGGCTGGCCGCGCATTCGGCCATGCGCACGCCGCGAAAGCGGTCATGCAGGGCTTCGCGCTCCCAGCTCAGGCCCAGCGCCAGGGCCTGCTCGTGCAGCACGTCGAGCCCGGGGGTCTCGCTGTCGACCAGGGTGCCATCGGCATCGAATATCACCGCTTCAATTGGCTGCATGGGCAATGCTCCGTTTCAAATCGCTGATGGTAAGCGCGAGAACAAGAAAGCCCCGGGCATGAGCCCGAGGCTTGCTGCTCGATCAGGTCCAGGCTGTCAGCCGTAGAACCAGCTGGCGGGGACCATGACGAGCTGCGGGAACAGCACCATCAGGAACAGCAGCGCGAACTGCGCGATCATGAACGGCCAGACCCCCTTGGTCACCTCGTCCATGCTGATCTTGCCGACACCGGCCACCGTCGAGAGCACCGTGCCCACCGGCGGCGTGATCAGCCCGATCGCGTTGTTGATCATGAACAGCACCCCGAAGTAGACCGGGTCGATGCCCGCGGCCTTGACGATCGGCATCAGCACCGGCGTCAGGATCAGGATGGTCGGCGTCATGTCCATCGCCGTGCCCACCAGGATCACCACCCCCATGATCGCGAACATCAGGATCGTCGGGTTGTCCAGCAGCGGCTCGAGCAGCGCGACCAGCTCGGCCGGCAGGTTCGCCACCGTGATCATCCAGGCCGAGACCATCGCCGCGGCCACCAGGAACATGATCACCGAGGTGGTCTTGGCCGCCGCCAGGAACAGGCCGTAGAGCTGGTTGAGCTTGAGCTCCTTGTAGACCAGCACCGAGATCAGCAGCGCGTAGACCGCCGCGACCACCGCCGCCTCGGTCGGCGTGAAGACGCCGAACTTCAGGCCCACCACCACGATCACCGGCAGCACCAGCGCGAAGGTCGCGTCCTTGAAGGCCGCCAGCACCTGCTCCTTGCTCGCGCGCGGCGCGGCCTTGATCTTCTCCTTGCGCACCAGCAGCCACCAGGTGACCCACAGCGCCGCGCCCAGCATCAGGCCCGGCGCGATGCCGGCCATGAACAGCTTGGAGACCGAGACGTTGGCCGCGACGCCGAACACCACGAAGCCGATCGAGGGCGGGATGAT
>JBDLVJ010000143.1:0-5987 GCA_039804875.1 Pseudomonadota bacterium
GAGAGTTCTGATCGTTGACGACGCAGCCACTGTCCGGATGTACCACCGTCAACTGCTGGAATCGGCCGGCCATCAGGTCGACGAGGCCATCAACGGCATCGAGGCGCTCGAAAAAGCCCTGATGCGGAACTACGATCTGTTCATCGTCGATATCAACATGCCCAAGATGGACGGCTGCACCTTTCTGCGCGAACTGCGCGTGCGCCCCGAGATCGAGCAGGCCCCGGCCATCATGGTGTCGACCGAAGCCAAGCAGAAGGACCAGATCGCCGCCTTCGAGGCCGGCGCCAATTACTACGTGATCAAGCCGGTCGATCCGCAGTCCTTCGTGCGCGTGGTGGCCCTGATGCTCGGACGGGCCCACCCATGAATCCCCTGCTGGAACAGTTCCTGAGCGAGGCGCGCGACTTGCTGCAGGAAATCGCCCACAAGCTGCTGCAGCTCGAGGACGCCCCGGCTGACGCCGAACTGCTCGGCGGCCTGTTCCGCCGCGTCCACACGCTCAAGGGCAATTCGGGGCTGTTCGAGTTCGGCCCGCTGACGCGGGTGGTGCATGCGGCCGAGGACCTGCTCGACCAGGTGCGCGACGGCCACCTGAGGCTGGACATGGCGCTGACCGACGACCTGCTGGAGGCGATGGACTTCGTCGGCCGCCTGCTCGACATCATCGAGCGCCAGGGCGAGCTGCTGGGCGATTTCGAGGCCGAGCAGCAGGCGCTGGTCACACGCCTGCGGGCGCGCCTGCCGGCCGTCGAGCCGGCCGTCGAGCCGGCCGCGTCCGGCGAGTCGGGCGACACCGCGCCGGCGCTGGCGCCGCCGACCGACTGGCTCTGGCTGGCGGCCCTGCCCGAAGCGGAGCGCGCCCAATTGCTGGCCGATCTGTGCGCGGTCCAGGGCCCGGCGGCCCGGCTGATGGCGCTGCGCTATGTGCCCGAGCCCGAGTGCTTCTTCAAGGGCGAAGACCCGCTGCTGACGCTCAAGACCCTGCCGGGCCTGCGGGCCTTCACGCTCGCGCCGCGCCAGCCCTGGCCACCGGTCGCCAGCCTGGACATCTACCAGACCAATCTGGTGCTCGATGCGCTCAGCGACGCCTCGCCCGAGGCGCTGGCCGGCCACCTGCGCTACGTGCCCGAGCAGGTCGCCCTCTACCCCCTGCCGGCATGGGCCCTGGCCTGGCCGTCGCCGTCGCGGCCCTGCTCGAGATGGTCAACCCGGGGCTCTGGGTGGCGTCGGCCCTGCGCTGGGTCCAGCGCCTGCAGCAGGCCCGGCTGCCCGACGCGCTGAGCGCGGCGCTGCTCGAGGCCATCCCGCTTCAGCAGGGACCGGACTGGCGCGCCGTGCGGGACGCGCTGGACGCGCCGTTGCCCCAGGCCGGGCCGCCGCCCGATCCGGCGTGCCCGACCCCCATGCCATCGGCGCCGGACGACGTGCTGCGCGACCTGCTGGCCACGCAGCGCCGGCTGATGGATCTGCCCGTCCGGCCCGAGCTTTGGCTGGGCCGCCTGGCCAGCCTGCACGTCACCCTGCGCAACCTGTTCGGCAGCCAGAACGAGCAGGCGCAGTGGCGGGCGCTCGACCTGGCGGTCGCCGCCGCCGAGGCGGCGCACAGTCTGACGCCGCTGGCGGCGCTGCTCGACGCCTACTTGTCGGGCGGCGACCCTGTTTGCGCGTCGCAGCCCGAGTTCGCGCCCTTGCCGGCGGCGGTCCCGATCGCCGTCCCGGCGAACGCGCCGGCCACGCCGGTCCATGCGGCCACCACCCAGGTGCTGAAGGTGCCGATGGAGAAGGTCGACCGCCTGATGGACCTGATCGGCGAGATGGTGGTGGCCAAGAACGCGCTGCCCTATCTGGCCGACCGGGCCGAGCAGGTGTTCGGCAGCCGCGAGCTCAGCCGCGAGATCAAGAGCCAGTACGCGGTGATCAACCGGATCGCCGAGGAGATGCAGGACGGCATCATGCAGGTGCGCATGCTGCCGATGAGCGCGCTGTTCCAGCGCTTCCCGCGCCTGGTGCGCGACGTGGCCAAGCAGCTCGGCAAGCAGGTCCACCTGCTGCTGGAGGGCGATGACACCGAGGCCGACAAGAACATCGTCGAGTCGCTCGGGGACCCGCTGATCCATATCCTGCGCAACAGCCTGGACCATGGCATCGAGTCCCCCGAGGTTCGCCAGGCCGCCGGCAAGCCCGCGCTGGGCAGCCTCAAGGTCAGCGCGCGCCAGGAGGGGGACCGGGTCCACATCACGGTGCAGGACGACGGCAAGGGCATAGACCCCGCCGTGGTCAAGCTCAAGGCCTTCGAGAAGGGCCTGATCGACGAGGCCCGCCTCGAGACGCTGAGCGACGCCGAGGCGGTCCAGCTGGTGTTCGCCGCCGGCTTTTCCACCGCCGCGGCCGTCACCGACCTGTCGGGGCGTGGCGTCGGCATGGACGTGGTGCGGGCCAGCATCGCCAAGATGGGCGGCACGGTGCGCCTGAGCAGCGTCAAGGGCGAGGGCACCCGCATCGAGCTGGCGCTGCCGCTGTCGGTCACGGTTTCCAGTGTAATGATGGTCTATCTGGCCGGCCAGCGCTTCGGCGTGCCGATGGATGCCGTGGTCGAAACCGTGCGCGTGCCGGTCGCCGCCATCCACCAGGTCAAGCAGCGGCAGGCGGTGGTGTTGCGCAACCAGCTGGTGCCCCTGTTCGGCGCCGATACGCTGTTGCGCCTGGACCGCCCCCCCCAGCGCAACGCGCACGACGAATACGCGGTGCTGCTGGTGCGCGCCGGCGCCGACATCATGGGCCTGCTGGTTGATGGTTTCGACCAGACGGTGGACATCATCCTCAAGCCGCTGGAAGGTCCGCTGACCGGCTTGCCGGGCTTCGCCGGCACGGCCCTGCTCGGTGACGGCAGCGTGCTGCTGGTGCTGGACGTGGCGGAGCTGATCCGATGACGATCGACTACCAGGACCAGCGCGCCCTCCTGTCGGGCATCTGCACGGTCGAGGAGGCCGAGGACTTGCTGGGCTGGCTGGTCAGGCACCCGCAAGCCGAGGTTGACCTGTCGGGCGCCGAGCACCTGCACGCGGCGGTGGTCCAGGCCCTGATGGCGCTGGCGCCCAGGCGGGTAGGCCAGCCCGCCGATGCCTTCGTGGCCCGGTGTTTCTCCTGTCAGCCCGGGCCTGCCGGTCCGGCGTGATTTCTCAACCCCAGCCAAGACCTGCCCAAGCAGGCCATAACCGCATGAAAACGATTTTCCTGATTGACGACTCCGCCACCATGGTGATGAGCTTGAGCAACGCCCTCGAGTTGTCGGGCTTCAAGGTCGAGACCGCCAACGATGGCGAGCAGGCGATCGCCAAGCTCAAGACCGGCTTCAAGCCCGACCTGATCATCACCGACATCAACATGCCCAAGATGAACGGCATCGAGTTCATCCGCCACGCCCGCCCGCTGCTGCGCTTCACACCGATCCTGGTGCTCTCGACCGAGAGCCAGGCCGCGCGCCGCGACGAGGCCAAGAAGCTCGGCGCCACCGGCTGGCTGGTCAAGCCGGTCGCGGCGGCCGATTTGCTCCAGGTCATCAAGCAGGTGCTGCCTGGCGCCTGAGAAGTGCCCCCCTTCGTCATCGCCGTGGCCAACCGCAAGGGGGGCGCTGGCAAGACCACGACCGCCGTGAACCTGGCCGCCGCCCTGGCGCGCAAGGGCCTGACCACGCTGCTGATCGATCTCGATACCCAGGGCCATGCCGGTCTGGGTCTGGGCCTGGTCGCGGCCAGGGGGGAGCCGACGGCGCACGACCTGTTCCGCCGTGGCCACGAGGCCCTGCTGCCGGCGATCCGGCCGACGCTGGTGCCCGGACTCGATCTGGTCCCCGCCGACAGGCGCTTCGAGCAGGGTGGCGAAGCCGCCGATTCCGGGCTGCTGGCGCGGGCACTGGCCATGCCCGAGCTGCGCGGCCGCTACCGCATGGTCGTGATCGATACCCCGCCCTCGCTCGATGCCATGCTGATCAACGCGCTGACAGCGGCGCGCGGCGTGGTGATTCCGTTCGTGCCGCATCCGCTGGCCGCCGAGGGGATCAAGCAGTTCGCCCAGCTGTTCTTTCGCATCCGCACCTCGGGCAATCCCGCGCTGCGGATCATGGCGCTGGTGCCGGTGCAGGTCAATATGAAAATTGTCTTGCACCGGCAGGTGATGGCCGCCATGGTGTTGCAGTTCGGCCCGGAAAAATTCCGTGGGCTGATACACACCGACATCAAGCTGGCCGAATCGTTTGCCGCCGGCCAGCCGATCTGCGGCTACGCGCCCGCCAGTCGCGGCTGCCTCGACTACCAGGCCTTGACCGACGACCTGCTGCGCTACTGCCACGCCTGAGGCGTCCCGACAGCGCCAGACCGGCTGCCATAGCAGGGCACCCGTTGGCACCGTGGCCGGCGCCTCAGCGCCACGCTTCCCATTGCAGCCATTCCGCGCCGGGCGGCGCGTCCATGACCAGGGTCGCGCCGGTCACCGGATGTCGCAGTTCGAGTCGCGTGGCGTGCAGCCACAGCCGCTGCAGCCCGAGCAGCTCGGCCAGCGCGCGGTTCAGCGGCCCCTTGCCGTGGGTCGCGTCGCCGATGATCGGATGCGCGATATGCTTCAGGTGACGGCGCAGCTGGTGGCGCCGGCCCGTGACGGGCTGCAGCTCGACCTGCGCGCAGCGCGTGCTGGCGAACCGGTCCTGCGCCAGCGGCAGCTCGTAGTGCTCCAGCGTGCGGTAATGGGTCAGCGCGTCCTGGATTTCCTCGCGCTCGCTGCGCATGTCGTCGGGCATGCGTTTCAGCGGGTGGGCTATCGTCCCGGCATCAAGCGGCCAGCCGCGCACGACCGCGCGGTAGGTCTTGCGCATGGTCTCGCCGCGCTCGAAGGCCTGGCCCAGCGCGCGCGCCGTGGCGGCATCGAGCGCGAACAGCAGCACGCCGCTGGTGCCCTTGTCCAGCCTATGCACCGGCCAGACTGCTTGTCCGATCTGGTCGCGCAGCAGCTGCAGCGCGAAGCGGGTCTCGCCCGCGTCCAGGCCGGTGCGGTGCACCAGCAGTCCCGGCGGCTTGGCCACCGATACCAGATAATCGTCGCGATAAAGGAGGGTCAGCATGTTGTTCCTATTGTCCCCGGCCAAGGCGCTGGATTACGCCACCCCGCCCGTTACCTCCACCCATACCCAGCCGCTGTTCGTGCCGCAGGCACAAGAGCTGGTCGAGGTCTTGCGCCAGCAGTCGCCGCAGCAGATCGCCGAGCTGATGGACCTCAGCGATGCGCTCGCCGGCCTCAACGTCGCGCGCTACCAGGCCTGGGCGCCCGAGTTCACGCCCGCCAACGCCAAGCCGGCGGTGCTGGCCTTCAACGGCGATGTCTACGCGGGCCTGGAGGCCAGGACGCTGAACGAGGCCGAGCTCGGCTGGCTGCAGGACCATGTCTGCATCCTGAGCGGACTCTACGGCGTGTTGCGCCCGCTCGACCTGATGCAGCCCTACCGGCTCGAGATGGGCACCCGGCTGGCGACTCCGAAGGGCAGGAACCTGTACCAGTTCTGGGGCACCAGAATAGCCGAGTACCTGAACCAGCGCGCCGCAGCCGACGCCAGCCCGCTGATCGTCAACCTCGCGAGCGAGGAGTATTTCAAGTCGGTCGATCAGAAGGCCTTGAAGCCGCGCATCGTCACCTGCGTGTTCGAGGAGTTCAAGGGCGGCCAGTACAAGGTCATCAGCTTCGCGGCCAAGCGCGCGCGTGGCCTGATGGTGCGCTACTGCGTGCAGCAGCGCGCGCTCTCGGTCGAGCAGCTCAAGGGCTTCGACCTCGAGGGCTACCAGTATGTGGCGGCCGCTTCCGCGCCCGACCGGCTGGTATTCCGCCGCGAGCCGCAGCGCTGATCAGCCCAACACAAGCGCAGACCCGCAACCAGAACCCATACATGACCGAATCCCAGCACCCCAGCCAGCACCAGCCCGAGCAGTCCCAGCTCGGCA
>JBDLVJ010000144.1:0-6358 GCA_039804875.1 Pseudomonadota bacterium
TGCGGCCTCGGCGGGTTCCGCCTGGGTGCAGTCGTCGGTCACCAGGCGGGCGAAGCGCACCGCGGTGCCGATCTGTGCCGGCGTCAGCCCGCTGCGTCCGGTCAGGCGCGCGACCAGCTCGGCCGAGCTCGGCACGCCTGCGAGCGCCTTGCGCACCAGCTGTTCGCGCGCCCCCGGCGGCGGACTGCCGAGCTCGAGGTGATAGGCGAAGCGGCGCCGCACCGCCGGGTCGATCTGCTCGATCCGGTTCGTCACCCACAGCGTGGGCACCGGATTGTGTTCGAGCAGCTGATTCAGCCAGGCCTTGCCGCCAGCGCCCGCTGCGGTCGCGCTGCTGTCGCTGCGCCGGCCGGCCGCCGTGTCCAGCGCCGGGAACACGTCCTCGACCTCGTCGAACAGCAGCGCCGAGCGGGCCGTGCCTTGCAGGAAGACCTGTGCGATCTGCAGCGAGCGGTAGCGGTCGCGCCCGCTTAGCGCATGGCCCTCGCGGTCGGCGCATTCGACCTCGAACAGCTCGAGGCCGGCGGCCTGCGCCACCACGCGCGCGAGTTCGGTCTTGCCGGTGCCGGGCGGGCCGTAGAGCAGCACGTTGACGCCGGCCTGCTGGTGCGCGACGGCCGAGCGCAGCAGCGCGCAGAGCAGGGCGGCGTCCTCGCGCACGAAGTCGAAGTCGGCCAGCGCCAGCCCCGAGCGCGGCGCCGGCCGGGTGAAGACCGCCATCAGCTCGCGGCGGTCGCGGTACTCGCGCAGCAGCACCGGCGGCAGCCGTTCGCTGACCTTCATGAGGTCGGCCAGATCGGTGATGTGGTGCTCGGGCAGCAGGTTCTCGAGCAGGCCGACGCGCTCGAGGCGGCCGCCGGCGCGCAGAGCCTCGGCCAGTTCGGCCGGCGCGGCGCCCGCGACCTCGGCGATAGCCGCGTAGGCCTCGTGCGCATTGTCGACCTTGAATTCGAGCAGCAGCGCGCGCAGCTCGCGCTGGTAGCGCGCCAGCGTGCCCTAGCGCAGCAGGGCGCGCTCGGCCGGGTTGAGCTGCAGCAGTTCGCCCAGCGTCGCGATGTTGCGCTCGAGCAGGCTCTGCTGGCCGCTCAGATGCCGGCCCAGCCAGGCCCCCGCGCTCGCGAGCAGCGCCCGCATGTCCTTGGGCGCTTCGCGCGCGTAGTCGTCGAGGTGAAAGAACAGGGTGCCTTCCTCGTAGGGACCGAGCCAGATGCCGAAGCGGTCGAGCCAGGCCTGGTCGTCCAGCCCCGACTGGTCCTGCCAGGGACCGTCGTCGCCGCAGCGCCGCTGCAGGAAGCCGCGCAGGCGGCGCAGCACGCCCAGCGGCCAGACCAGGTGACGGCCGGTCAGCCCGAGCAACGGCACGAGTTCGCTGCGCAGGTTGAAGCGCGGACCGCGCCGGGCCGTCAGCGCGAGCACGAACTGCGAGCACATCAGATCCAGGGTCGGCGCCTGTTCGAGTCCGGCCGGCAGCAGCAGCCGGCCCTGGCCTGGCATCAGGGTGGCGGCTGCCCTCGGCTCCCGTGACGGGAGTCCGGGCGCGACCGGTTCGGGCGGGCAGGCCGGAGCCGCCACCCATGTCCGCGCAGGCGATGTCGAGCGCTTGCCCATGCTGCTACCCCTTTCGGGCGACCCCGGGGTCGCCGATGCGCGAACCATAGCGCAGCCCGGTCCGCGCGCCAATAGGGAAAGTCATGCCTCCGAGCCGTGGCGCGGGCCGGCATGAAGCCATGCATTTTTTGCATACCGTGGCGCTAGCCAGTTTCATGGCGGTTACGTAAAATAGCCCACCTTGGCCGGCACCAGGGCAGCTCGCGGGTCCAGACCGCGTCTGACAGCCCTTCGCTCGCACGAGCGCGGGCGGAACCGGGCGCCGACCGAGAGTGGTTTCTTGCCGGAAAAGGGATATGGAAAACCGTCACGACAGACGCTTTTTCATATCGCTTTTTTATTCTCTGGAGTCTCTTCCATGAACGCACCCGTGCTGCAGGGCATCAACGCCCCCGCTTACGTCAAACATGCCAAGCTGATCGCCTGGGTTGCCGAGATGGCCGCCCTGTGCAAGCCCGCCAGCATCCACTGGTGCGATGGTTCCCAGGAAGAATACGAGCGCCTGTGCCAGCAACTGGTTGACGCCGGCACCTTCAAGAAGCTGAACCCGGCCAAGCGTCCGGGCAGCTTCCTGGCCTGCTCCGACCCGTCCGACGTGGCCCGGGTCGAGGACCGCACCTACATCTGCTCCGAGCAGAAGGAAGACGCCGGTCCGACCAACAACTGGATGGCCCCGGCCGAGATGCGCGCCACCCTGAACCCGTTGTTCGACGGCTGCATGGCCGGCCGCACGATGTACGTGGTGCCGTTCTCGATGGGGCCGCTGGGCTCGCACATCGCCCATATCGGCGTCGAGCTGACCGACAGCGCCTACGTGGCCGTCAACCAGAAGCTGATGACCCGCATGGGCAAGGCCGTCTATGACGTGCTCGGCATCGATGGCGACTTCGTTCCCTGCATGCACACCGTCGGCGCCCCGCTGGCCGCAGGCGAAACCGACAGCACCAGCTGGCCCTGCAACCCGGCCGTCAAGTACATCGTCCACTACCCCGCGACGCGCGAGATCTGGTCCTACGGTTCCGGCTACGGCGGCAACGCGCTGCTCGGCAAGAAATGCCTGGCGCTGCGCATCGCCTCGACCATGGGCCGCGACCAGGGCTGGCTGGCCGAGCACATGCTGATCCTCGGCGTGACCAACCCCGAAGGCAAGAAGTACCACATCGCGGCGGCTTTCCCGAGCGCCTGCGGCAAGACCAACTTCTCGATGCTGGTGCCGCCGGAAGCCGGCTTCAAGGGCTGGAAGGTCACCACCATCGGCGACGACATCGCCTGGATCAAGCCGCATGCCGACGGCAAGATGTACGCGATCAACCCGGAAGCCGGCTACTTCGGCGTGGCTCCGGGCACCAACATGCAGACCAACCCGAACTGCATGCTGTCGCTGAACCGGGACGTGATCTTCACCAACGTCGCGCTGACCGATGACGGCGATGTCTGGTGGGAAGGCATGGAGAAGGACGGCGGCGGCGTGCCGGCGCACCTGATCGACTGGCAGGGCAAGGACTGGACGCCCGAGATCGCCAAGCAGACCGGCGCCAAGGCGGCGCACCCGAACTCGCGCTTCACCGTCGCCGCGACCAACAACCCGGCGCTCGACGCGCAGTGGGACGACGCCAGCGGCGTGGCGATCGACGCCTTCATCTTCGGCGGTCGCCGCTCCAACACCGTGCCGCTGGCGACCGAGGCCCGCACCTGGATCGAGGGCGTCTACATGGCCGCGACCATGGGCTCCGAGACCACCGCCGCCGCCTTCGGCGCCCAGGGCGTGGTGCGCCGCGACCCGTTCGCGATGCTGCCGTTCTGCGGCTACAACATGAGCGACTACTTCCAGCACTGGCTGGACATGGAACAGAAGCTCGAAGCGACCGGCCACACCCTGCCGAGGATCTTCTGCGTCAACTGGTTCCGCAAGGGCGCCGACGGCAAGTTCGTCTGGCCGGGCTACGGCGAGAACATGCGCGTCATGAAGTGGATGATCGACCGCATCGAGGGCCAGGCCCAGGGCGAGGACCATGCCTTCGGCATCAGCCCGACCTACGAAGAGATCAACTGGGAAGGCCTGGACTTCAGCCGCGAGCAGTTCGCGTCGGTCACCGACATGAATGCCGAGGACTGGAAGCAGGAGTTCGCCCTGCACGACGAGCATTTCGAGAAGCTGGCCCACCACCTGCCGCAGGAACTGGTCGCGACCAAGACCCGGATGGAAGCCCGCATCATGGGTCGGTGATCACTCCTGGCGGGGGATTTCCCCCCGCTCGGCCCGGCGCCTGACGCCGGTCCCACGAAAAGCCCGCTGCAGCCTCGCGTTGCAGCGGGCTTTTTGTCGTGCGCGCGCCGCACCTTGTCTGTGCATGGCGCCCATTCTGGATGCGAAAAGCCTGTTCTTGGTACACAGTTTTGTATACCAATGATGCCGATTTTCCTGTTCGGTCGGCATCTGGCCCCGCGACCCTGGGCGAAAACCGCGCCCGCTTCTGTCGCGGCACGGGACTTGCATACAAGCCTCGCCAGCCCATCACCCCACGACGCCTCCACCTACCTAGGAAAACCGCCATGAAACCGATTCAGATCAACAAGCGCCATTTCGGCCTGGCCCTGGCATCCGCCGCGCTGCTGGCCTTCGGCAACGCCCAGGCGCAGACCGCCCTGGACGACATCCTGAAGACCAAGGTCGTCAAGATCGCGGTGCAGACCGATTCGGCCCCCTATGGCTTCGTCGGCACCGACCTCAAGCCGATCGGCCTGGACATCGACATGGCCCAGTACATCGGCAAGAAGATGGGCGTGGCCGTGGAACTGGTGCCCGTGGTCAGCGCCAGCCGCGTGCCCGCCCTGCAGACGCGCAAGGCCGATCTCGTCATCGCGACCCTGGGCAAGAACCCCGAGCGTGAAAAGGTCATCGACTTCGCCTCGGCCTACTCCCCCTTCTTCCAGGCCGTGTTCGGCCCCAAGACCGTCAGCGTCAAGAGCTTCGCCGATCTGGCCGGCAAGTCGGTGGGCGTGACCCGGGGCGCGATGGAGGACCAGGAGCTCAACAAGGTCGCCCCCGCCGGCGTGGACACCAAGCGCTTCGAGGACAACAACGCCACCATTGCCGCCTTCGTCGCGGGCCAGGTCCAGCTGGTGGCCCTGGGCGCGTCGGTCGCCGGCAACATGATGACCAAGAACCCGAAGCTCTCGAGCGAATACAAGCTGCTGCTGAAGGAAAGCCCCAACTTCATCGGCGTGGCCAAGGGCGAGGACAAGCTCAAGGCCAGGGTGAACGAGATCGTGGCCGAAGCCAAGAAGTCCGGCGAGCTCGATGCCCTGGCCAAGAAGTGGCTGGGCCGTCCGGCCGGCGACCTGCCGCTGTAAGCGCTGTCCCCACGGTTCAAGATCTGGCGCTATCACCATGCGGATTCAACTCGATTTCATGGCGGTGCTGGCCGAATGGCCGCTGCTGCTGACCGGCGTGGCCTGGACGCTGGCGCTGACGGTCCTGTCGGTGCTGATCGGCACCCTGCTGGGCACCGCCTGCGCCTGGGTGCGGGCCCGGGGCTTTGGCGCCAGCCTGGCGCCGGCCTGGCTGCAGGCGGCGGTGACGGCCTATGTGGAGCTGATCCGCAACACGCCCTTCATCGTGCAGCTTTTCTTCATCTTCTTCGGCCTGCCGGCGGCGGGGGTCAGGATTTCGGCCGAGACGGCCTCCGTCATCGCGATGGTGATCAACCTCGGGGCTTACGCCACCGAGATCATCCGCGCCGGGCTGGAGGGCACGCCCAGGGGCCAGATCGAGGCCGCGCAAAGCCTGGCGCTCAACCGCGCCCAGACCTTTGTCTGGGTGGTGCTGCCGCCGGCGCTGAAGAAGGTGTGGCCGAGCCTGGTGAGCCAGATCATCATCGTGATGCTGGGCTCGTCCGTCTGCGGCCAGATTTCCACCCGGGAACTCAGCTATGCCGCCGACCTGATCCAGAGCAACAACTTCCGCTCGTTCGAGGCCTTCATCGTGGTGGGCGGCATCTACCTGCTGCTTTCCGTCGCCCTGCGCCAATTGCTCAACTGGGCTGGCGCCAAGTTTCTGTTTGGACGGAGGTAAGCCATGGTTGACTTCTCGCTCTGGGACATCCTGCGCAACCTGCTGCTGGCCGCGCGCTGGACGGTGGGCTTGTCGCTGATCGCCTTCGTGGGCGGCAGCGCGGTGGGGCTGCTGCTGCTGATCCTGCGCCTGAGCAAGCTGCCCGCCGTCGGCCCCCTGGTGGCGGCCTATGTGCAGCTGTTCCAGGGCATGCCGCTGCTGGTGCAGCTGTTCCTGTCCTATTACGGGCTGGGCCTGCTCGGCATCAACACCTCGCCCTGGGTGGCGGCGGGCCTGGGACTCACGCTCTATGCCAGCGCCTTCCTGACCGAGATCTGGCGCGGCTGCGTGGCCTCGATCCCGCGCGGCCAGTGGGAGGCGTCCGCGAGCCTGGCGCTGAGTTTTCACGAACAGCTGCGCCACGTCATCCTGCCCCAGGCCCTGAAGATCGCGGTGCCGCCCACGGTCGGCTTCCTGGTGCAGGTCATCAAGGGCACGGCGCTGGCCTCGGTCATCGGCTTCATGGAACTGACCAAGGTCGGCAAGACGATTGCCAACGCCACCTACAGCCCGTTCCTGGTTTTCAGCTGCGTCGCAGTGATGTATTTCCTGCTCTGCTATCCCGTCAGCCGCTACGCCAAGCAATTGGAAAGGAAGATTCATGTCCATCGTTGAAATCAGCGGCCTGCGCAAGTC
>JBDLVJ010000145.1:0-3578 GCA_039804875.1 Pseudomonadota bacterium
GATCCGGCCTACTCGGACGCCGACGTGGCCGAGGTGGAGCGCTCGGCCTGCCCCACTTGCGGCTCGTGCTCGGGCATGTTCACCGCCAACTCCATGAACTGTTTGACCGAAGCCCTGGGCCTGTCATTGCCCGGCAACGGCACCGTGGTGGCGACGCACGCCGACCGCGAAGCCTTGTTCAAGCAGGCCGGCCGCACCATCGTCGAGCTGTGCCGCCGCCATTACGAGCAGGACGACATGAGCGTGCTGCCGCGCTCGATCGGCCTGAAGGCGTTCGAGAACGCGATCACGCTCGACATCGCGATGGGCGGCTCGACCAACACCATCCTGCACCTGCTGGCGATCGCCCAGGAAGCCGAGATCGACTTCACCCTGAAGGACATCGACCGCCTGTCGCTGGTCGTGCCGCAGCTGTGCAAGGTCGCGCCCAACACCAACAAGTACCACATCGAGGACGTGCATCGCGCCGGCGGCATCATGGCCATCCTGGGCGAACTCGACCGCGCCGGCAAGCTGCACACCGACGTGCCGACCATCCACGCCAGGACCATGCAGGACGCGCTGGACCAGTGGGACATCGCGCGCGACCCGTCCGACGCGGTCAAGACCTTCTATCTGGCCGGTCCGGCCGGCATTCCGACCCAGGTCGCCTTCAGCCAGGCCACCCGCTGGCCCAGCCTGGACCTGGACCGCGCCGAGGGTTGCATCCGCTCGGCCGAGCATGCCTTCTCGCAGGAAGGCGGCCTCGCCGTGCTGCACGGCAACATCGCCCTCGACGGCTGCGTGGTCAAGACTGCCGGCGTGGACGAGTCGATCCTGGTGTTCGAGGGCTCGGCCTTCGTGACCGAGTCGCAGGACGAGGCAGTGGCCGAGATCCTGGCCGACAACGTCAAGGCCGGCGATGTCGTGATCGTGCGCTACGAAGGCCCCAAGGGCGGCCCCGGCATGCAGGAAATGCTCTATCCGACCAGCTACATCAAGTCCAAGGGCCTGGGCAAGGCCTGCGCGCTGCTGACCGACGGCCGCTTCTCGGGCGGCACCTCCGGCCTGTCGATCGGCCACTGCTCGCCCGAGGCGGCCGCCGGCGGCGCGATCGGTCTGGTGCGCAACGGTGACCGCATCCGCATCGACATCCCGAACCGCCGCATCGACGTGCTGCTCTCGGACGAGGAACTGGTCCAGCGCCGCGCCGAACAGGACGCCAAGGGCTGGAAGCCGGTCAAGCCGCGCCCGCGCAAGGTCTCGGCCGCGCTCAAGGCCTACGCGATGCTCGCGACCTCGGCCGACAAGGGCGCGGTGCGCGACCTGTCGCTGCTCGGCGACTGATCGCCGCCGCGTCCGGAGCGGCGCTCACTGGCCGGTGAAGAGCGGCCGGCGCCGCTCGGCGAAGGCACGCCGCCCTTCGGCGAAGTCGGCGCTGCGCGCGCTGGCATGCTCGCGCTGGCGTAACTCGACCGGATCGTGGCAGCCCGCAGCGATCTCGTTGAGCGAGCGCTTGATGGTTTCGAGCGTGCGCGGGGCCATGGTCAGCACATCCGCCAGCAGCGACTGCAGTTCGACCTCGAACTGCTCGGGCGCGGCCAGTGCCTCCAGGCAGCCGGTCTGCCACAGCTGGTCGGCGCTGAACGCTCGCCCGGTCAGGAAGGCGCGCTTGGCCGCCGCCAGGCCCAGGCGCTCGACATAGCGCAACAGCCCGCTCGGGTAGAAATGCAGGCCCAGCGCCGTGGCCGGCATGCGGAACTCGACTCCCTGCAGCGCGATCCTGAGGTCACAGGCCAGGAACAGGTCGGTGGCGCCACCATAGAGGCTGCCATTCAAGGCACAGATCGTGACCGGGCGCAGCGCCGCCAGGGCATCGGGCACCCGCTCAAAGGCGCTCGAGGCGTGCGCGTCCTGCTCGAAGCCACCGATGTCGTAGCCGGCACAGAACACGGGCCGGGGCTGGCCCTGCGTGTTGGCGCGCAGCACCAGGACCCGGATCGAGGGATCGGCATCAATGCGGGCGAGGTGCGCCAGCAAGGCTTCCAGGTCGGCATCCTGCAGGCGGTTGCGGTGTGCCGGACGATTCAGCGTGAGGGTGGCGACACCGTCCTCGATGCTCAGCAGGGGAATGGATGAAGGGTTCGGATGAATGGCGTTCATCGAGCCATTTTCTCCTCACCAAAGCCAGAAAACAGGAAAGCCTGCGTGAGCAGGCTTTCTTGATCAACTGAATCCGAATTCTGGTTGCGCGGGCAAGATTTGAACTTGCGACCTTTGGGTTATGAGCCCAACGAGCTACCAGGCTGCTCCACCGCGCGTCAAGAGTTGGATTCTAGCACGAATTATTCGGCAGTCGGGGCTTCCACCGAAGTTTCAGCGCGGTCGACCAGCTCGATCAGGGCCATCGGGGCGTTGTCGCCGACGCGGAAGCCCATCTTCAGGATGCGGGTGTAGCCGCCCGGACGGGTAGCCGAGCGCGGGCCCAGGTCGTTGAACAGCTTGGTGACGACATCGCGGTCACGCAGGCGGTCGAAAGCCAGACGGCGATTGGCGACCGAGTCGACCTTGGCCAGGGTGATCATGCGCTCGACGACGCGACGCAGTTCCTTGGCTTTCGGGACGGTGGTTTTGATGGCCTCGTGCGTCAGCAGCGAGTTCATCATGTTGCGCAGCATGGCCTGGCGGTGGGCGCTGGTGCGGTTGAGTTTACGAAGTCCGTTTCCGTGACGCATGGTAGTTTCCTTTTGAGTATTTACCTACGGCCGTATCAGGTACCGCAGGGGGTCAGGGGCAGAAAAAAGGATCAGTGCTTTTCCAGGCCGGCGGGCGGCCAGTTTTCCAGCTTCATGCCCAGCGTCAAGCCGCGCGAAGCCAGCACTTCCTTGATTTCGTTGAGCGACTTGCGACCCAGGTTCGGGGTCTTGAGCAGCTCGTTCTCGGTGCGCTGGATCAGGTCACCGATGTAATAGATGTTCTCGGCCTTCAGGCAGTTGGCCGAACGCACGGTCAGTTCGAGCTCGTCGACCGGGCGCAGCAGCACCGGATCGAACTGCTGGGTGACACCGCTCTTGACGGCGCCATTCTCGAACACGTCGGCGCCTTCGAGCTGCGCGAACACGGCGAGCTGCTCGACCAGGATCTTGGCGGCGGCGCGCACGGCCTCTTCCGGGCCGACGGCACCGTTGGTCTCGATCTCGAGCACCAGCTTGTCGAGGTCGGTACGCTGCTCGACGCGGGCGTTCTCGACCGCGTAGCTCACGCGCTTGATCGGGGAGAAGGAAGCGTCCAGCAGGATGCGACCGATGGCCCGGGTCGAATCGTCGCCACGGCGCACGTTGCCCGGCACGTAGCCACGGCCCTTCTCCACCTTGATCTGCATGTCGAGCTTGGCACCGGCCGACAGCGTGGCGATCGGATGCTCGGGATTCAGGATCTCGACGTCGTGCGGGGTCTGGATGTCGGCCGCGGTGACCACGCCAGCACCATCCTTGCGCAGGCTCAGCGTGACTTCGTCACGGCCATGCAGCTTGAAGACCACGCCCTTGAGATTGAGCAGGATGCTGACGACATCTTCCTGGACGCCATCGATCGAGGAA
>JBDLVJ010000146.1:0-6763 GCA_039804875.1 Pseudomonadota bacterium
CAACATCATCGTGGGCAACGTGGCGCTCTACGGGGCCACCTCGGGTGAGGTCTACATCTGCGGCCGGGCCGGCGAGCGCTTTGCCATCCGCAACAGCGGGGTCACGGCTGTGGTGGAGGGCATCGGCGATCATGGCTGCGAGTACATGACCGGCGGGCGCGTGGCGGTGCTGGGCCCCACCGGGGTCAACTTCGCGGCCGGCATGAGCGGCGGCATCGCCTATGTCTACGACGAGGACGGCCAGTTCGCCTCGCGCTGCAACACCGCCCAGGTCAGCCTGGACAAGGTGCTGCCGGCGACCGAGCAGCAGGCGATCGGCGATGTCGCGACCTGGCACCGTGGCCAGACCGACGAGGAACAGCTCAGGAAGCTGCTGGAAGACCAGCTGCGCTGGACCGGCAGCAAGCGCGCGCGCGATCTGCTGGACAACTGGAGCGAGGTTCGCGCCAAGTTCGTCAAGGTCTTCCCGACCGAGTACAAGCGCGCGCTGGGCGAGATCCACGCCCGCAGGCAGGCCAAGGCTGCGACCCTGGAAGCCGTCGCCGCCAAGTAATCCGTCAAGATCGATTCAGGGGGCGGGATGCGAGTCCTGCCCCGCAAAGGAAAGAATATGGGAAAAGTCACCGGCTTCATGGAATATGAGCGCATCGAGGAGGGCTACAAGCCCGTCGCCGAGCGCGTCAAGCACTACAAGGAATTCGTGATCGGCCTGAGCGACGAGCAGGCCAAGATCCAGGGCGCGCGCTGCATGGACTGCGGCACCCCGTTCTGCACCAGCGGCTGCCCGGTCAACAACATCATTCCGGACTTCAACGACCTGGTCTACCACCAGGACTGGCAGAACGCGAGCACGGTGCTGCACAGCACCAACAACTTCCCCGAGTTCACCGGACGCATCTGCCCGGCGCCTTGCGAGGCGGCCTGCGTGATCAACGTCAACGGCGATGCCGTCGGCATCAAGTCGATCGAGCACGCGATCATCGACAAGGCCTGGCAGAACGGCTGGGTCAAGCCCCAGCCGGCCAAGGTCCGGACCGGCAAGAAGGTCGCCATCGTCGGCGCCGGTCCGGCCGGCCTGGCCGCGGCCCAGCAGCTCGCGCGCGCCGGTCACGACGTGACCCTGTTCGAGAAGAACGACCGCGTCGGCGGCCTGCTGCGCTACGGCATCCCGGACTTCAAGTTCGAGAAGTCGCACATCGATCGCCGCGTCAAGCAGCTCGAGGCCGAAGGCGTCGAGATACGCACCGGCGTGCTGATCGGTCAGATACCCAAGGATTCCAAGGTCACCAACTGGGCCAAGGAAAGCATTGCGCCTGAGCAGCTCAAGCAGGACTTCGATGCCGTGCTGCTGACCGGTGGTTCCGAGCAGTCGCGCGACCTGCCGGTGCCGGGCCGCGAGCTCGACGGCATCCATTTCGCGATGGAGTTCCTGCCGCAGCAGAACAAGGTCAACGCCGACGGCAAGCTCAAGGGCCAGCTGCGCGCCGACGGCAAGCATGTGATCGTGATCGGCGGCGGTGACACCGGCTCCGACTGCGTCGGCACCTCCAACCGCCACGGCGCCACCAGCGTCACCCAGTTCGAGGTGATGCCGCAGCCGCCCGAGCAGGAGAACAAGCCCCTGGTCTGGCCTTACTGGCCGCTCAAGCTGCGCACCAGTTCCAGCCACCAGGAAGGCTGCGTGCGCGAGTTCGCGGTCTCGACCAAGGAATTCATCGGCAAGAACGGCAAGGTCACCGGCCTCAAGACCGTCCATGTCGAGATGAAGGATGGCAAGCTGGTCGAGATCCCGGGCACCGAGAAGGAATACCAGGCCGACCTGGTGCTGCTGGCGATGGGCTTCGTCCATCCGGTCGCGACCATCCTCGACGGCTTTGGCGTCGAGAAGGACGCGCGTGGCAACGCCAAGGCCAGCGAGTCGCTGGTCGGCGGCTACGCGACCAGCGTGCCCAAGGTCTTTGCCGCTGGCGACATTCGTCGCGGCCAGTCGCTGGTGGTGTGGGCGATCCGCGAAGGCCGTCAGGCCGCGCGCGCGGTCGACGAGTTCCTGATGGGTTCGACCCAGCTGCCGCGTTGATACGCGGGGGGGCATGGTTTAATCCAGGCTAGGGTTTTCCTCCATCCCTTATCATGTGAAGGCCGGTCAGACCGGCCTTCGTCATTTCCGAGCCCATTTCATGTCCACACCGCAGCTGGTTGAAATCCGCGATCTCACCTTCGGGTATGGGGATGGCCGCGTCGTGCTCGAGGACATCAGCCTGCATGTGCCGCGCGGCAAGGTCACGGTGCTGATCGGGGCCTCGGGCGGTGGCAAGACCACCTTGCTGCGCCTGATCGGCGGCCAGAACAAGGCGCAAAAAGGCCAGGTGCTGTTCGACGGCCAGGATGTCGGCGCGCTCGACCGCGACGGCCTGTACGCGATGCGCCGTCGCATGGGCATGCTGTACCAGTTCGGCGCCCTGTTCACCGACCAGGATGTCTACGACAACGTGGCCTTTCCGCTGCGCGAGCACAGCGGCCTGCCCGAGTCCATGATCCGCGACATCGTGCTGATGAAGCTGCAGGCGGTCGGCCTGCGCGGCGCGCGCCACCTGATGCCGAGCGAGCTGTCGGGCGGCATGGCGCGGCGCGTCGCGCTGGCGCGCGCGATCGCGCTCGATCCCGAGCTGGTCATGTATGACGAACCCTTCTCGGGTCTGGACCCGATCTCGCTCGGCACCGCCGCGCGCCTGATCCGCCAGCTCAACGACACGCTGGGCCTGACCAGCCTGATGGTCTCGCACGAGCTCGATGCCACCTTCGCGGTCTGCGACCATGTGATCGTGCTGGCCAACGGCAAGGTGGCCGAGCAGGGCACGCCGCAGCAAATCCGCGAAAGCGACAACCCCTTGATCCGGCAGTACGTGACCGCCTCGCCCGAGGGCCCGGTGCGCTTTCATTACCCCGGCCCCTCGGTCGAGGAGGATTTCGGCCCGGCCGCCGGGAGAACCGCATGAAGCGCCTGTCGCCGGCCGAGATCGGCTTTTCCGTGCGGCTGTGGCTGGCCGCGCTCGGTCACGGCGCGCGCCTGTTCTTTCGCCTGCTGCTCGGCACCTGGGGCAGCTGGCGTCGCTTCGGCCTGATCCGCGACCAGATCCACTTTCTCGGCAACTATTCGCTCGCGATCATCGGGGTCTCGGGCCTGTTCGTCGGCTTCGTCTTCGCGCTGCAGGGCTACAACATCCTGGAGAAGTTCGGCTCCACCGACGCGCTGGGACTGATGGTCACGCTGAGCCTGATCCGCGAGCTCGGGCCGGTGGTGACCGCGCTGCTGTTCGCGGGCCGCGCCGGCACCTCGCTGACGGCCGAGATCGGCCTGATGAAGGCCGGCGAGCAGATCAGCGTGATGGAAATGATGGCGGTCGATCCGATCGACCGCGTGCTGGCGCCGCGCTTCTGGGCCGGCGTGATCACGATGCCTCTGCTCGGCGCGGTCTTCAGCGCCATGGGCATCATCGGCGGCTGGGTCGTCGGCGTGCTGATGATCGGGGTCGATGGCGGCTCGTTCTGGAGCCAGATCCAGGGCGGGGTCGATGTCTGGGCCGATGTCGGCAACAGCCTGATCAAGAGCCTGGTGTTCGGTATCGCGGTGACCTTCATCGCGCTGCAACAGGGTTTCGCGGCCAGTCCGACCCCCGAGGGGGTGTCGCGCGCGACCACCCGCACCGTCGTGATGGCCTCGCTGACCGTCCTCGGCCTGGATTTCATCCTGACCGCCATGATGTTTGCCGTTTGATTCAAGGGAGAGCCAATTGCAACGCTCCAAAGTCGATGTCTGGGTAGGCCTGTTCGTGCTGATCGGCGCGGCCGCCATCCTGTTCCTGGCCCTGCAGTCGGCCAATCTGCTCAACCTGAGCTTCGAGAAAACCTACCAGGTCACGGCCAAGTTCGACAACGCCGGCGGCTTGAAGCCGAAGGCGGCGGTCAAGAGCGCCGGCGTCGTGGTCGGCCGCATCGAGGCGATCCGCTTCGACGACAAGAGCTATCAGGCCCAGGTGGTGCTGGCGCTCGAGTCGCGCTATGCCTTTCCGAAGGACAGCTCGCTCAAGGTCTTGACCAGCGGCCTGTTGGGCGAGCAGTATGTCGGCATCGAACCGGGCGGCGACGAGAGGAACCTGGCCCAGGGCGACGTGATCACCCAGACCCAGTCGGCCGTCGTGCTCGAGAACCTGATCGGCCAGTTCCTCTACAGCAAGGCGGCTGATGCGGGCAGTTCCGCCGGCAATGCCCCGGCGCCATGAGCGCCGCCAGCGACCAAGGACCATGGCGATGAGCTCAACTATCAACAGGCTGCTGCGGGCGGCCGGACTGGCCGGCTTGCTGGTCCTGACCGGCTGTGCCAGCAGACCCGGCGCGGACCCGCGCGATCCGCTGGAGCCGTTCAACCGCAGCCTCTACCAGTTCAACGTCGATGTGGACCGCGTCTTGCTCAAGCCCGTGGCCAGCACCTATGTCGAGGTCGCGCCGGTGCCGCTGCGTACCGGCGTCAACAACTTCTTCGGCAACCTGCGCGATGCCTGGTCGGCCGTCAATGGCGTGTTGCAACTGCGTCCGCGCGAGGCGGTCGAGAACGGCATGCGCTTCGGCATCAACAGCACCTTCGGTCTGGTCGGCCTGCTTGATGTCGCCTCGGAAATGGGTCTCGAACGCACGACGCTGGACTTCGGCATGACGCTGGGTCGCTGGGGGGTGCCCGACGGTCCCTATCTGATGCTGCCGCTGCTGGGGCCTTCGACGCTGCGCGACACGGCGGCCCTGCCGGTCGACGGACAGGGCAACGCGATTGGCCAGATTGGTCATGTTCCGACCCGCAATGAATTGACGGCCTTGCGCATTGTCGACCAGCGCGCCGGCCTGCTGCGCGCCGGCGACATGCTGCAGGAGGCGGCGCTCGATCCCTACAGCTTCCTGCGCGACTCCTATCTGCAGCGTCGCCACAGCCAGATCGGCGTGACGCCGCCCGAGGAACGTTACGACCTCGAATGAAACAATTGCAGGCATTTGTAAGCGGATGGCGCGCAGTCCTGCCGCCCCGGCTACATTGAATACGGAGCCGCCCCGTGGTGGGGCGTTTCCCTTGCAGACAGGAAAGAAAGAAATGAGTGTTGTCATCGACCGCCGCACGGCCCTGGCTTGGGCTGTCGCTTCTTCGCTGGCCGCTCTGGCCGGTAGCGCCGTGGCGCAGGCCAGCGAAAGCCCCGAGGTGCTGATCCAGCGCGTGGCCGCCGAATTGATCGAGGCGGTCAAGTCCGATGCCGCGCTGCGCAATGGCGACCAGGCCCGTGTGATCGCGCTGGTCGACAACCGGCTGCTGCCGCATGTCAACTTCATGCGCATGACCGCCTCGTCCGTGGGCCGCTTCTGGCGCCAGGCGAGCCCCGAGCAGAAACAGAGGCTGCAGGCCGAATTCAAGACCCTGCTGGTGCGCACCTATTCGGGTGCCCTGAGCCAGGTCAAGGACCAGACCCTGGTCGTCAAGCCGCTGCGCGCCAATCCGGGCGATACCGATGTCATCGTGCGCTCCGAGCTGCGCACCCCGGGCCGCGATCCGGTCCAGCTCGACTACCGGGTCGAGAAGACCGAGGCGGGCTGGAAGGTCTACGACCTCAATGTGCTGGGCGTCTGGCTGGTCGAGACCTATCGCGGCCAGTTCGCGCAGGAAATCAATGCCAAGGGCCTGGACGGCCTGATCGAGGCGCTGGCGCAGCGCAACCGTGGCAACGTCACCGAAAAGCCGCCCATCGGCGGCAAGGGTTGAGGTCGTGAGCCGCCTGCCCGCCCTGCCGTCCCGCCTCACGCATGCCGAGGCGCCGGCCTGCCTGGTCGCCTGCGAGGCGGAGTTGCGCCGCACCGGCGCCGGCGAGCCGGCCGAGCTCGATGCCGGCGCGCTGCGGGACTTCGATTCCTCCGCCGTGGCGCTGCTGCTGGCACTGGCGCGCGTGGCGCGCGAGCGCGGCGTCGAGCTGCGCCTGCTGGCCTTGCCCGGGCGTCTGCGCGAGCTGGCCGTGCTGTATGGGGTCGGCAGCCTGCTGCCCGGCTAGAATCGCGGCTCCATGTCCGCCGTCTCATTCCAGAACGTTTCCAAGACCTTTGCCACTTCGCGCGGGGAACTGCACGCCCTCAAGGGGGTGAGCTTCGACATCGAGCCGGGCGAGTTCTTCGGCCTGCTCGGTCCCAACGGCGCGGGCAAGACCACGCTGATCAGCATCCTGGCGGGCCTGTCGCGCGCCAGTGGCGGGCGCGTGCTGGTGCATGGCGCCGACGTGCAGGCTGACTTCGCCCGTGCCCGGCGCCAGCTCGGCGTGGTGCCGCAGGAGCTGGTGTTCGATCCCTTCTTCAACGTGCGCGAGGCGCTGCGCTTCCAGTCGGGCTATTTCGGCATCCAGCGCAACGACGACTGGATCGACGAGTTGCTGGCCGGACTCGGACTGGCCGACAAGGCCAATGCCAACATGCGCCAGCTGTCGGGCGGCATGAAGCGGCGCGTGCTGGTGGCGCAGGCGCTGGTGCACAAGCCGCCGGTGATCGTGCTCGACGAGCCGACCGCCGGCGTCGACGTCGAGCTGCGCCAGACCCTGTGGGCCTTCGTTTCCAGGCTCAACAAGCAGGGCAGCACCGTGCTGCTGACCACCCACTATCTGGAGGAAGCCGAGGCCCTGTGCCACCGCATCGCGATGCTCAAGCTCGGCCAGGTGGTGGCGCTCGACAAGACCTCCGAGCTGCT
>JBDLVJ010000147.1:0-2973 GCA_039804875.1 Pseudomonadota bacterium
TGCCGGTGGTGCCCTGGATCTGCCGCCTCGTGCCGGGCGGCTATCAGGTCGAGGTCATGGACGCCTGGACCGGCTATCCGAGCGGCGACGACGGCGTCGATACCCGCTTCATGAACCAGCATCGATGAAATCGGCCGGGGTGTAGCGCGACAGCGCCGAGCGGCAGAAGTTGGGGTTGTCGCCCAGAAAATGCTTGTGTGGCTGGCGCGGGTCGAGCTCGCGGTTGGTGAAGTTGCAGCGACCGCCGCCCGAGATCCGGATCTTCTCGGCGACCTTGGGCGCGTGGTCGAGCAGCAGCACGCGCAGACCGAGCTGGCCGGCCACGCCGGCGCAGAACAGGCCGGCCGCGCCGGCGCCGACGATGACGACATCGAATTTTTCCATGGGCGGGAGTGTAGGCGGCTTTGCATGGCACGCGGCTTGAGTGATCCTGGCTCTCTTTGTCACCAGGTCCGCATAAACTCTCAGCCATGAACTTGCCCGCACACCAACTCAGCATGACCGTGCTGATGTCGCCCGACATGGCCAACTTCTCCGGCAACGTCCACGGCGGCGCCGTCCTCAAGCTGCTCGACCAGGTGGCCTACGCCTGCGCCAGTCGCTATGCCTCGCGCTACGTCGTGACGCTAAGCGTCGATCAGGTCATGTTTCTGCAACCGATCCATGTCGGCGAGCTCGTGACCTTCCTGGCCAGCGTCAACCACACCGGCAACTCCTCGATGGAGATCGGCATCAAGGTCGTGGCCGAGGACATCCGCAGCCAGGCGGTGCGCCATGTCAACAGCTGCTTCTTCACCATGGTCGCGGTCGGCGACGATGGCAAGTCGGTGCCGGTGCCGATGTTGCGCCCCTTCAGTCCCGAGGAAAAGCGGCGCTGGGACGCGGCCCTGGTGCGCAAGCAGGTGCGCAAGGAGCTGGCCCAGCGCTACCAGCAGGTCCGGCTGCCGGCGCCGGTCGAGGCCTGAGATGCGCAGAACCCTTGTGCACGGCGAGAGCCAGATCCTGCTGCCGGAGTCCTTTGTCGCGCTGTTCGTGCCGCCCGGCAAGATCAAGCCGACCGAGCCCTACGAGGTCATCGCCCAGCGCCACGAGTTGTGCGAGGACATGGCGCAGCTGCTGACCGAGCAGGCCGCGCAGCTGCGGTTCAAGCTCGGCGTGCACGAGTCCGATGTGCTCGAGCGCATGCATGCCGGACTCAGCAGCGTCGAGGCCGGCCTGTCGGCCGCCGAGGCGGGTTGGGTCGTCAAGCGCCTGGCCGAGCTGCTCGACTGGCCCTGGCCGAGCTGGCTCCAGGCCTCAGCGGGGCGGTAGCGGCACCGCTTGGCCGTTGCGCATGGCTCAGGCGGCCTGGCGTGCGCCCTCCGCGCCCTGCTCCTGCTGCAGCTGCGCCAGGCCCGAGATCACGTCGCCGACCACCAGAATCGACGGGCTGCCGAGCTGTTCGGCTTGCAGCGTCTCGACCAGCTTGGCCAGCGTGCAGGCCGCGTGACGCTGCTGCGGCAGGCTGGCGCGCTGCACGATCGCGGCCGGGGTCGAGGCCGGCAGGCCTTGCAGCAGGCCGGCCTGGATCGCGTTCGCGCTCGAGATCCCCATGTAGATCACGAGCGTGAGCTTGGCTTCGCGCGCGCAATGCGCCAGCGCGGTCCAGTCGGTGCCGCTGTCGCCGGGTTTGGCGTGGCCGGTCACGAAAATCACGCCATGGGCATGCTCGCGGTGCGTCAGCGGGACATTGAGCGAGCTGACCGCCGCCAGTCCGGCGGTGATGCCGTTGACCACCGAGACCGGGATGCCGGCGGCCTGCAGATGCTCGACCTCCTCGCCGCCGCGCCCGAAGATGAAGGGGTCACCGCCCTTGAGCCGCACCACCACCTCGCCCTCCTGGGCGGCCTGGATCATCAGCTTCTCGATGAAGGACTGCGGCGTGCTCTTGCAGCCGCCACGCTTGCCGACATGGATGATGCGGGCCTGGGGCGAGGCATGGGCCAGCACCGCGTCATTGACGAGGTCGTCGACCAGCAGCACCGTCGCCGCGCCGATGGCCCGGACCGCCTTGAGCGTCAGCAGTTCCGGGTCGCCCGGACCGGCGCCGACCAGGGTGACCTGGCCGGGTGCGGTCAGCGACGGGGGGCGGAGGGGGAGGGCTTGGATCGAGGTCATGGTGCCTGTACCGCTCGCAAGATATGTTCCACCTGACGCGCGATCGGCGCCGGCACGGCCCGGCGGCCCGCGAGTACTTCGCTGATCCAGGCCGCCGTGCTGGCGGCGTCGATCGCGGGCAGCTCGGGCAAGCTGGCCAGCGAGCCGCCCTGGGGCTCCTGCACGCAGCGGCGCTGGCCTCGCAGGAAGCAGTCGATCTGCGGCAGACGGCGCGTATCGGCCACCGGCTCGCCCTCGGTGCCGCGCAGCAGCATCGCGCGCTGGCCGGTCAGCTCGAAGGTCGCGCCCATGGCCAGCAGGTATTCCGGGTGGGTGTAGCTGCCGACCACCAGCGCGTCGCCGGCGCAGGGGTTCATCAGCTTGACTAGGCTGTGCGCCGAGTTGCGCAGGCCGATGACCTGGCGTACCTCGAGCAGGCGCTGCAGGCCCGGACACAGCAGGCCGGTCGGCATGAAGCGGACCTGGCCGGCCTGCAGCGGCTGGACCGAGTGGTCGGCGGCCACGCCCAGCAACGCCAGCACGGCGGCCGAGCTGATGCGCCGGCTTTCGGTCGCCGCGCCATGCACCAGCACCGGCACGCCCTCGCGCGCCAGCAGCAGCGCCAGCAGCGGGGTCAGCACCGGCAGCTTGCGCGCGCCGTTGTAGCTTGGCAGCACCACGGCGGTGCGTCCCTGGGTGGGCACCTGGTTGGTGCGCGTGGTGCTGGCGTCGAGGAAACCGGCCATTTCCTCCGGGGTCTCGCCCTTGATGCGCATCGCGAGGCAGAAGGCGCCGAGTTCGAGCTCGCTCACGCTGCCGTCGAGCAGCTGGCCGAAC
>JBDLVJ010000148.1:0-5720 GCA_039804875.1 Pseudomonadota bacterium
ACTCGACCTCGGTCTGCACGCGCGCGATCAGGTCCTTGCGCCGGTTGCGCGACTTGTTGAGCGCCTTGCTCAGGATCTCGTAGCGCCAGGGAAACAGGTGCTTGAAGGCCAGTTCCTGCAGTTCGCGGTAGCTGTGGTTGAGCCCGAGCCGGTGCGCGATCGGTGCGTAGATCTCCAGCGTCTCGGACGAGATCCGGCCCCATTTGCTGCGCGGCATGTCGCCCATGGTGCGCATGTTGTGGGTGCGGTCGGCCAGCTTGATCAGGATCACGCGCACGTCGCGCGCCATCGCCAGCAGCATCTTGCGGAACGATTCGGCCTGGTTGTGCTCGCGCGAGTGGAATTCGAGCTTCTCGAGCTTGGTCAGCCCGTCGACCAGTTCGGCCACCGGCATGCCGAAGCGCTCGATCAGGTCGGCCTTGCCGATGCCGCAGTCCTCCATCACGTCGTGCATCAGCGCGGCCGACAGGGCCTGCGCGTCGAGCTTCCACTCGGTGCAGATCTGCGCCACCGCGATCGGGTGCGTGATGTAGGGGTCGCCGTTCTTGCGCATCTGGCCCAGATGGGCCTCGTCGGCCAGGCGGTAGGCGCGGCGCACCAGATCGATGTCGTGGGCGCTGAGATAGTCCAGGTCGGACTCCAGCGCGGCGAAGCTGGCGGCGGAAGCCCGGGCCGCTGCCTGCGCCGGGCTCAGGGGAGTTGTCAAGGTGGCGTCCTGGTTCATGCCTTTACTTTAGCCTGAATACAGCAGATTGACGCGAAGGCGGTCATGCTGCCCTGATCCGGCCGGCCGCACAAGCGAGAAGGCACCGCCTAGCGGTGCCTTCTCGTTGGAGGAGCAGGGGCTCAGATCGGGACCTTCTTCAGCATCTCGAGGCCGACCTTGCCTTCGGCGATCTCGCGCAGGGCGGTCACGCAGGGCTTGTTCTTGGTTTCGACCCGGGCGCTGTGGCCCTGGTGCAGCATGCGGGCGCGGTAGGTGGCGGCCAGCACGAGCTGAAAGCGATTGGGGATCTTTTCCAGACAGTCTTCGACGGTGATGCGTGCCATGACGGGCTCCGGTGCGGCGCAGGGCCGTGAGATTAGGGGATATCGAGAGCGCGGAAGGTCTCGGCGCGGGCGCGACGCTGAGCGGCCACCTTGAGCCGCTGCGCGTGCGCAATGGCTTTCAGGTCGAAAAGCGCGCGCTCGAACAGTTCGTTGATTATAACGAAATCGAACCTGTCGACCTGCGCGACCTCCTGGGCGGCGTTCTTCATGCGCAGCTCGATCGTCGCCTCGGAGTCCTCGTTGCGCCGCATCAGGCGCGCGCGCAGCTCGGGCCAGCTCGGCGGCAGGATGAAGATCAGCACCGCGTTGGGGAACTGCTGCTTGATCTGCACCGCGCCTTGGAAGTCGATCTCGAGCACGATGTCGGCGCCGGCCGCGATCTTGTCCTCGATCGTCTTGCGCGAGGTGCCGTAGCGGTTGCCATGGACCTGGGCCCATTCGACGAAGGCGTCGGCCTCGACCATGCGGTCGAATTCCTCGTGGCCGGTGAAATAGTACTCGCGGCCGTGCACTTCCTGGCCGCGCGGGGCGCGGGTGGTGTGCGACACGGACAGTTCCATGCGCGAGTCGACTTCCAGCAGGGCCTTGACCAGGCTGGATTTGCCGGTGCCGCTCGGGGCGGCGACGACGTAGAGGTTGCCGGGGTAGTCCATCTTGGGTGGTTTCATTCGAGGTTCTGTACCTGTTCACGCATCTGCTCGATCATGACCTTCATGTCGACCGAGATCTTGGTCAGTTCCAGGCTGGAGGACTTGCTGCCCAGGGTGTTGGCCTCGCGGTGCAGTTCCTGGATGAAGAAGTCCAGCCGTTTGCCGACCTCGCCGCCCTTGCCGATCAGGCGCTCGATCTCGTCGAGGTGGGCCTGCAGCCGGGTCAGTTCCTCGGCCACGTCGATCCGGATCGCGAACGCGGTGGCTTCGGACAGGGCGCGCTCCTGCGCGGCCTGGGCGGCGGCGTCGGTCTGGGCCGTGCCGAGCGCCTCGTTCCAGCGCTCTAGGAAGCGCTGGCGCTGCAGCTCGACCAGGCGGGGCACCAGCGGCTGGGCCTGGGCCGCCAGCGCGCGCAGCTGCGCGGTGCGGTCGAGCAGCATCAGGCTGAGCTTGGCGCCTTCACGCTCGCGCGAGGCGGTGAATTCCTCGACCGCGTGGCGTGCCAGCGCCAGCAGCGAGTCGGACAGCCCGGTCGGCGCCGGCGTGCCGCGACCCAGCGTGGCCAGCACCTCGGCCACCGAGAGCGGGCGCGACTGCGGCATCCAGCTCAGCACCTGGTCCTGCGCGCCGATGAGCTTTTGCAGCTCGGCCATGGTGGGTGGCCGCAGCACGTTGTCGCCCCGGCCCTCGATCCAGGCCCGCACCTCGACCTTGCCGCGCTTGATGCGCGTGCCGATCAGCTCGCGCAGCGCCGGTTCGGCCGGGCGCAGCTCGTCCGACAGGCGCAGGCTGATGTCGAGAAAGCGGCTGTTGACCGAGCGGATTTCCATGCCGAGCATGGCCGAGGCTGCGGGGGTGGGGAGGTCGGTGTCGGCGGGCTGGCTCTGGGCCGTGGCATAGCCGGTCATGCTGTAAACTGGCATTTCAATTCTCGCAGTCGGGAGGCAACGGCTTAAGGTTGCAGAGACTGTGATTATGTCAAAGACCAGGGTCGCCGCAGCACGACTGGCGTCAGGACGGCTATCCTCCAGCCCTCATTCATTGCCCAAGACCTCCCCCATGACCGACCCGACCCTGACCGCGACGACCCAGCGCGCCGATGGCCGCCGCCCCGATGCCCTGCGCCCGGTGCGCATCACCCGCCACTACACCCTGCATGCCGAGGGCTCGGTGCTGATCGAGTTCGGCAACACCAAGGTGCTGTGCACGGCGTCGGTCGAGGAAAAGGTGCCGCCGCATCAGCGCGGCAGCGGCGAGGGCTGGGTCACGGCCGAATACGGCATGCTGCCGCGCGCCACCCACACCCGCAACAGCCGCGAGGCCGCCAAGGGCAAGCAGAGCGGCCGCACCCAGGAGATCCAGCGCCTGATCGGCCGCTCGTTGCGCGCGGTGTTCGACCTCAAGGCGCTCGGCGAGCGCACCCTCACGCTCGACTGCGACGTGCTGCAGGCCGATGGCGGCACCCGCACCGCCGCCATCACCGGTGCCTTTGTCGCGGCGCAGGACGCCGTGCATCAGCTGCTGGCCGAGGGCAAGCTCCAAGCCAGCCCGCTGCTGCATCCGGTGGCTGCGGTCTCGGTCGGCATCGTCGGCGGGGTGCCGGTGCTCGATCTCGACTACCTCGAGGATTCCGACTGCGACACCGACATGAACGTGGTCATGACCGGCGCCGGCCACTATGTCGAGGTCCAGGGCACAGCCGAGGGCCAGCCCTTCAGCCGCGCGGAAATGAACCAGCTGCTGCTGCTGGCCGAAAAAGGCATCGCCGAGCTGATCGTGCTGCAGCAGGCCGCGCTGGCCGGCGCCGACGTGATCTGAGGAGCTGGAAATGACAGGTAGAAAACTGGTGCTGGCGTCCAACAACGCCGGCAAGCTGGTCGAGCTGCAGGCCATGTTCGCGCCGCTGGGGGTCGAGCTGATCCGCCAGGGCGAGCTGAACATCCCCGAGGCACCCGAGCCGCACCGCACCTTCATCGAGAACGCGCTGGCCAAGGCGCGCCATGCCGCGGCCCTGAGCGGCCTGCCGGCGATGGCCGATGACGCCGGCCTCTGCGTCGACGCCTTTGGCGGCCTGCCGGGGGTCGATACCGCCTACTACTGCACCCAGTTCGGCTACGAGAAGAGCGACGCCAACAACCTGCGCGCGCTGCTCGAGCAGCTGCGGGGGCAGGCCAACCGGCGCGCCGCCATGGTCAGCACCCTGGTCGCGGTGCGCAGCGCCGACGACCCCGAGCCGCTGGTCGCGAGCGGGCGCGTCGCTGGCCTGATCACCGAGCAGCCGGTGGGCGACAACGGTTTCGGCTTCGATCCGGTGATGTATATCCCCGAGTTCGGCCAGACCTTTGCCCAGCTGACCAACGAGGTCAAGAACGCCAACAGCCACCGTGGCCGCGCCGCGCGCGCGATGCTGGCGCTGATGCGCGAGCGCTGGTATCCGGACGCCGCCGCATGAGCCCGTCCGTCATCCAGCTGCATCGCCCGGGTCAGCTGCAGCTGTCGGCCCTGCCGCCGCTGTCGCTCTACATCCACCTGCCCTGGTGCCTCAAGAAATGCCCCTACTGCGACTTCAACTCGCACGAGGCGGCCCAGGGCGATTTCCCGCAGGAGCGCTACCTGCAGGCGCTGCGCGCCGACCTCGAAGCCAGCCTGCCGCTGATCTGGGGCCGCAGCGTGCACAGCGTCTTCATCGGCGGCGGTACGCCCAGCCTGTTCTCGCCCGATGCGATCGATCGCCTGTTGTCCGACGTGCGCGCGCTGTTGCGGCTGGAGGCCGATACCGAGATCACGCTCGAGGCCAATCCCGGCACCTTCGAGAAGGACCGCTTCAAGGCCTTCCGCGAGGCCGGCGTCACGCGCCTGAGCGTGGGCGTGCAGAGCTTCGACGACCGCTTCCTGCAGGCGTTGGGCCGGGTGCACAGCGCCGACCAGGCCCGGGCCGCGCTCGAAGAAGCGGCGCGCCATTTCGAGACCTTCAACATCGACCTGATGTACGCGCTGCCGGGCCAGACCCTGGCCGACCTGGACCGCGACCTCGACAGCGCGCTGGGCTTCAACCCGCCGCATCTGTCGGTCTATCACCTGACGCTCGAACCCAACACCTATTTCGCCAAGTTCCCGCCCGAGCTGCCGGACGAGGACAGCGCCTACGCGATGCTCGACCGCATCACCGAGCGCACGGGGCTGGCCGGGCTGTCACGCTACGAGGTCTCGGCCTATGCGCGCGCCGGCCACCGTTGCTTCCATAACTGGAACTACTGGCAGTTCGGCGACTACCTCGGTATCGGGGCCGGCGCGCACGGCAAGCTCAGCTTCGCGCACCGCGTGCTGCGCCAGGTGCGCTGGCGCGACCCGCAGCTCTACATGGACAATGCCCTGCGGGGCCAGCCGATGTCGAGCGAGGAGGAAGTCGCGCCCGGCGAGCTGCCGTTCGAGTTCATGCTCAACGCGCTGCGTCTGCGCCAGGGCTTCCCGCTGGCGCTGTTCAACGAACGCACCGGATTGCCGCTCAGCCGGATCATGCCGGCGCTGCAGCAGGCCGAGGCCAAGGGCTGGATCGAGCGCGATCTGACCCAGGTGCGCCCGACCGAGCGCGGCTTCGACTTCCTCAGCGACCTGCAGGAACTGTTCCTGCCGGACGACGCATCGTTGATGCCGCTTTCCTCGCCTGGCAAAGACAGGCGACAATAGCGCACTACCCATGCCGGGGCGAAAGCCGTCCCGCGCGTCTAATTTCTGAATACTGTTCGCGTCGTGAATACCTCCAAGCCTTCCTCCAAGCCCGCCGATCTCTCGCAACTCGATGCCCTCACCGGCGGAGCCTTCACCGCGCCGACCTCGGGCGAGCGCGCCGCCCGCCTGCGCGAGTGGCTGGCGACCGAGCCCTCGGTCGACCAGATGGCCGAGGTCTACCGCGAGCTGTCGCACCGTGACAAGGGCGCGGCCAAGGCGCTGAAGGAAAAGCTCGACGAGCTCAAGCGCGCCAAGGCGCAGGAAGCGATCGCCGAGGAATGGGCCGCCAAG
>JBDLVJ010000149.1:0-8056 GCA_039804875.1 Pseudomonadota bacterium
CGTTGACCAGCCGCTTCATCGCATCAACCTGATCGACGATGATGCGTACCGAGCGGGTCAGCAGCGCGGCGTCCGTGCCGCCGAGCTTGCCCTCGAGCTTCATGGCCAGGCGCTCGGCCGACAGCTGGATCGGGGTCAGCGGGTTCTTGATCTCGTGCGCGAGTCGGCGCGCGACCTCGCCCCAGGCCTGGGCGCGCTGGGCCGAGATGATCTCGGACACGTCGTCGAACACCAGCAGGCGCTCGCCATGGGGCAACAGGGCGCCGCGCGCGATCAGGGTGACATGGTCGCCGCCGCCGCCGGGGTGGGCCAGATCGGCGCGATAGGCATCGGCGGGACGCAGCTCGAAGGACTGCTGCCAGTGCCCCTGTTCGTGCGCGGACTCGCCGAGGAAACGGTCGAACTGCTGCTGCACCCAGTGGGCGAAGCCCTCGAGCCCGGACACGGCATGCAGGCCCTGCCATTGATGGGCAGACAGCGGCACGCGCAGGATGCGGGTGGCACCGGGATTGGCGCTCAGGATGCTGCCCCGGGCGTCGAGCACCACCACGCCGGCGGTCAGGTTGTCGAGAATGGTCTGCAGGTTGGCGCGGGCGGTATCGACCTGCTGCATGCTGCTTTGCACCGCCTGGCGCGCATCGGCCAGCTCCTGCGTCATGTGCGCGAAGTCGCGCGTCAGGCCGGCGAGCTCGTCGCGCGAGGACAGCGCGAGCTTGGGCCCGAGGTCGCCGCGCGCGACATCGCGCATGCCGGCGGCCAGCATCAGCAGCGGGCGCACCAGCTGATTGCCCAACAGCACGGCCAGCAAGACCGCCCCGAACAGCGCCAGGAACAGCGTGAGCGTGAGCGTGCCGATATAGAGCCGGCGCAGGCCGTCGCGCGCCAGCGAGCGCTCCTGGTACTCGCGATGCGCGACCTGGACCGCGAGCGCGTCGGCCACCAGCAGCGCCGGTAGCCGGGCCGTCACCTGCAGATAGCGCGGCTCGTCCTGCAGGCCGAAGCCCGCGGCGGCCACCAGCGCCAGCACCTTGATGCGTGGCTGACTGGCCGGCCCGGACGCGGTCGAAGCGCCATCCTGCTCTTCCAGGCCCTCGATGCTGGCGATCACGCGGTCGCGCCGGGTCGCGCGCAGATCGGCCGGACTCGGGCGCTCCGGGGTCAGCGTGAAGCGCGACTCGCCAGCGCTGGCGACGGCCTGCCCGGCCGAGTTCCAGAGCACGAGGTCGGCGGCCGAGAGCTGCTCGCGCAGGCGCTCAAGCGCGAGACCGGCGCCGGTATTGCTGCTGCTCGCCAGGCCAGCGGCCGCGACCCGGGTCTTGTTGGCCAGATCGACCGCCAGGGTGTCGAGGGTGGTGCGGCCGAGATTGAGGCCGGCGCTGAGCGCGGACTCGACCCGCACGTCGAACCAGTTCTCGATCGAACGCGAGACGAACTGATACGACACCAGGTAGACCAGCAGGCCGGGCAGGAAGCCCACCAGCGAGAAGATCGCCGCGAGCTTGAGCATGAGCTGGCTGCCGAAGCGCCGCCGGCGCAGGCGCAGCACCAGCTGGACGGCCAGCCCGACGATCACCAGCAGCAGCACGGCGGCCACGGCGACGTTGATGCCGACCAGGCGCGCGAAGTTGGCCTCGTAGAAGGCCCGGTTGTCGGTCGCCAGCGTCAGCAGGAACAGCAGCACGAGGGCGACGCCGACCATGAACAGCAGCCCCAGCCCGATGGACCAGCGCCCCGGACCGGACGACAATGCCGAGCCCCGGCCGGCCGGGGTGCCGGCCATCATCCGTCGTCCTCAGACCTGGACTTGGAATCCAGCAGCACCGGCTCGGCTTCGTTGCTGATCTGATCGGGCACGTCCAGCGTCTTTTGCAGCGTGATGTTCCAGCTGCTCTGGTTGAAGAGACCAAGCTGGAACGGCCGCGGCAGCTGAGTCAGGTCGAGCGCGAAGCTGAACTCGACGCGCTGCTCGCCGGCGGGGCTCCAGCGCGCGGCATCGACCAGCTTCCAGTTCGAGACATGGCCGGCGCTCAACAGCGCATCGGCCAGGCTGTCGAAGTTCTGGTGCAGGCCGTACTGCAGTCCGGTGGTGCCAGGCGTGCCGGTGGCATAGCTCAGGCGCCAGCGGCGCGTCAGCGGCTGATAGGCCAGCCGGACCGTGCGGGCCACGCTGACCACGGTCTTGTCGAGCCAGTACCAGCGCGACTGGATCAGTTCGGCCTTCCAGAGGAAATGCAGCGGCACGCCCTTGCGCAGGACTTCCTCGACCGTGGGACTGATCTCGAGCGGCAGGCGGGCAGACAGGAACAGACCTTCGCCACGGCGCACCAGGGCGAGCTGGGCCGTCTCGGCTGCGGGCGACTCCTGCGCCGAGCTGACGGGACCGGCGGCCAGCAGCAGCGTCGCCAGCAGCGCCAGCACCGCGTGGCGGCGTCCGGCAGGGGCGTCAACCGGCCGGGCGCTTGAGCAGCAGGGCATAGAAGAATCCGTCCATTCCGACCAGATTATCAGGGCCGACGCCGCCCAGGCAGACCCCGGCCGGCTCGCCCGGCAGCAGATGGCCCGGGGAAGGCAGCAGCTCGGCGTCGGGGTGGCGCTGCAGGAAATCACGCATCTGCTGCTCGCCCTCGGCCTTGAAGACCGAGCAGGTGCAGTAGAGCAGCCGCCCGCCCGCGCCCAGCACGGGCCAGAGCGCCTCGAGCAGGCGCAGCTGCTGCGCGGCGAGCTGGGCGATGTCGCGAGGACGGCGCAGCCAGCGCACGTCGGGGTGCCGGCGCACGATGCCGGAGGCCGTGCAGGGCGCGTCGAGCAGGATCGCGTCGAAGGCGCGTCCATCCCACCAGCGGCCGGTCTCGGCGGCGTCGGCCGCGCGCAGCTCGGCGTCCAGTCCGAGGCGGTTCAGGTTGTCACGGATGCGCTCGCAGCGCTGCGGATCGACATCGAGCGCCAGCAGGTCGAGCTCGGCGCACTCCAGCAGATGAGCAGTCTTGCCACCCGGGGCGGCACAGGCGTCGAGCACCCGCGCGCCGGGCGGCAGATCGGCGCCGTCGAGCAACAACGGCGCCGCCAGCTGCGCGGCCAGGTCCTGCACCGAGCAATGGCCCTGCTCCCAGCCCGGCAGCCGATCGACCGCGACCGCCTGCGCCAGCGCGATCCCGTCCAGGCCCACCGGCTCGGCCACCAGGCCCTGCGCGCGCAGGATCCGCAGGTAATCGTCGCGCCCGACGCGGCGACGGTTGACGCGCAGCACCATCGGCGCGGGCCGGTTGTTGGCGGCCAGGATGGCCTGCCAATGCTGCGGATGGTCGCGCCGCACCCGCTGCACCCACCAGAACGGGTGATTCCAGCGCGCTTGCAGATCCTCGCCGGCCTTGAGCAGCAGCTCGTCCTGCTCGCGCAGGTAGCGACGCAGACAGGCGTTGACGAAGCCGGCCAGCCCCGGCGGCAGCTTGAGCTGCGCCAGCGCCTGCACCGACTGATCGACCACGGTATGGGCCGCATAGCTGACGTTGCCACCCACCGCCTGTGGCAGCAGCAGCGTCAGGGCCAGCCCGAGCAGGGCGCGCGCGGCGCCCTCGGGCGGACGCTCGGCCAGCAGGCCGATCAGCACGCCGGCCTCGCCCCAGTGGCGCAGCGCGTGGAAGGCCAGGGCCTGCACGCCGGGACGCAGCCGCGCCGGGATCTTGGCCAGCACATCGGTCAGGGAACGGCCCTGCTCGACGGCCAGGAGGGTGCGGGCGGCAGCGGCGAGCTGATCGGACAAGGGAATGGGTGAATTCATGCGGTGCGATGACGGGCCGCGCGAACAGCGCGCAAAGCCGGATTCGGGACGGGAGGCTGTCATTATCGCGAAGCCGCCGGCCCGGGGATCATGGCGGCTTCATCCGGCATCAATAAGATGATCGACTGCCCACCCGGACAGACCCCACCAAAGGAAAGATCTATGAAATTCACCGACCTGGCCGAGGACAGCGAGGACAGCGGCCACACACCGGCCGAACGCATGGCCGCCGCGACCCGCAGCACCTGGGTCAGCGTGGCCGTCAACCTGGTGCTGACCCTGCTGCAGATCCTGGCCGGCATCTTCTCGAAGTCGCAGGGCCTGATCGCCGACGGCATCCACTCGCTGTCGGATCTGGTGGCCGACTTCGTGGTGCTGCTGGCGGGCCATCACAGCCGCAAGGACGCGGACGCCGACCACCCCTACGGCCACCACCGCTTCGAGACCGCCGCCTCGCTGGTGCTCGGCCTGCTGCTGCTGGCGGTCGGCCTAGGCATGCTCGGGTCCGCCGTCCACAAGCTCGAATCACCCGAAACCGTGCAGCCGGTGCATGTGCTGGCGCTCTGGGTCGCCGGCGGGGCGCTGCTCAGCAAGGAGCTGCTGTTTCGCTACATGCTGGCGGTCGCCAAGCGGGTCAAGTCGAGCATGCTGGTCGCCAACGCCTGGCATGCCCGCTCCGATGCGGCCTCCTCGCTGGTGGTCGGCCTCGGCATCATCGGCAACCTGAGCGGCTATCCGATCCTGGACCCGATCGCCGCCCTGATCGTCGGCGCCATGGTGACCAAGATGGGCTGGGGCTTCGGCTGGGAAGCCCTGCACGACCTGATGGACCGCGCCGTCGACGAAAAAGAGGTGGCCGCGATCCGGCAGACCCTGCTCGACACGCCGGGCGTCGAGGGGGTGCATGACGTGCGCACGCGCAAGATGGGCGACATGATCGTGGTCGACGCCCACCTGGAGGTCGATGCCAGCCTGAACGTCGAGGCCGGCCACGACATCACCGTCGAGGCGCGCAACCGGGTGCTGCAGCGCCATCGGGTGCTGAACCTGATGACCCACCTGGACCCGTGGCACAGACCCGATCCCGATCACGCCCCGGTCAGGCCGGCCTGAGCGGACAGACCGGAGCCGGGTACCCCCGGGATTCGTGCGCTTCATCTGCGCTTAAGGTAAGGCGCGCCCAATCAAGGGCCATGCCCCCATGAAGTCAGTGTCACGGCGGCCCGGCGCGGGGTCAGGCTCCGGCAGATGAACGCCTGATTCGGCCGTCCGATCGATTTCAACGACCCAGGAGTTCCAGATGCGTCCCTCCCACAAGACGAGCCGGATGATGCTCGGCGGCCTCGCCGCAGCCCTGTCCTGCTCGGCATTTTCCGCCAGCGTCACGCCGGGCTCCCTGTCAATGGCTGCCGGCGAGTCCCAGACGGTGCAGGTCTACGACATCTCGGGACCGGTGTCGGTGAAGAGCTCCAGGCCAGGCATCGCAGCGATCAAGATGCTGGACTCCGCCAGCTACCGGATCGATGGCCTGAAAGCCGGGTCGGTGGTGCTTGAATTCAAGGACAGGAAGACCACCGCCAAGGTCAGCGTGACCGTGACGGCCAACACGACGGCCAGCCTGAACGGCAGACTGCTCGCCAGCAACTGCTTTCAATGTCACGGCACGGACGGAAAAGGCGGCTTCGAGAAACTGGCGGGAAAAAGCGCCAGCGAGCTGTATGGCGAGCTGAAGAAGTTCGCCAGCGGCAAGGAAGATCCCGACGGAATCATGGCCGCTCACAGCGCCGGATTCTCCGACGAGCAGCTGCGGTCGATCGCCGGCTATTTCTCCAGCATTCGCTAACCGGAGGCACGAACATGCAACGCCGACAATTCATCCAGACCGCGACCGGCACCGGCATCGCCCTGGGCACCGGACTGCTGCCTTTTTCCGCCCGGGCGGCAACCCACTTCAACGTCATCGTCGTGGGTGGCGGCATGGCGGGCGCCACGGTCGCGAAATACCTCAGGCTCTGGAGCAAGAAGGAACTCTCCGTCGCCTTGATCGAGAAGGATGCCAGCTACGTATCCAACATCATGAGCAACGAGGTCCTTACCGGCAAGCGCGCATCGGTCGCTTCGCTGGCCTACTCCTACTCGGCCCTGGTCAGCAAGCACGGAGTCAACCGCATACAGGGAACGGTCACGGAAATCGACGCCATCAACAAGACGGTCACCCATGCGTCGTCCTCGGGCAATTTCGTCCTCACGTACGACCGGCTCGTGTTGGCGCCCGGTCTCGATTTCGACCTTATGCCTGGCATGTCCAGTCCAAGCCAGTACGACACCCTGGCACCCCATGCCTGGAAAGCCGGCGCACAGACCACCCTGCTGCGACAGCAACTGCTGGCCATGCCGGATCACCAGAATGTCGTCATCACGATTCCGCCGGCACCCTATCGCTGCCCGCCAGGCCCCTATGAGAGGGCATGCGTGATCGCCGACTGGCTCAAGACCGGAAAACCGAACAGCAGGGTCATCGTGCTCGACGGGAACGGCACGATCCAAGCCCAGGCGGGCAATTTCCAGACCGCGTTCAATGGCGCCCATGGGTATCGGGTCGATTATCGGCCCGGCTGCACCATCACCGATCTGCAACTCGTCTCGGGCGCCAGCACCGTCACCTTCAACCAGAATGGCAACACGCACAGCGTGACAGCCGCGGTGCTCAACCCGATCCCGCCCCAGCGCGCGCCCGTCCTGCTCGTCAACTCGGGACTGGTCAGCGGAAAGTTCGCCCCCGTCGACCTGCTGAGCTACGAGTCAACCCTCAAGCCATCCATCCATGTGATTGGGGACGCCTGCGTCTCCGGCATGCCCAAGGCGGGACATATCGGCAACCAGGAGGCCAAGACATGCGCCAACGCCATCGTCCATGCCCTCAAGGGCGACCGGTATGCGCTGGAGGAACGCTCGCCGGTCCTCAACTCCGCCTGCTTCACGCCGCTGACGAGCACCAAGGCGACCTGGCTGTCCGCCGTTTACCAGTATTCGAACGGCGTCATGGTGGCATCCACCCAGAACGGCCTCACCCAGCCCAGGGCGGCGACCACGGCAAGCGCCGGGAACTACTCGGACATGCAGAAATGGTTCGGCACGCTGATGAGCGACACCTTCGCGTGAGCCCCGGACCCGGGAAAATGGAACCGCCCCCTGCCCCAGGGCGGTCCCGCCGCCTCACTCGCCGAGGTAGGCCGCCCTGACCTTGGGATCATCGAGCATCTCGGAGCCCTTGCCGCTCATGGTGATCAGGCCCGAGTCCATCACGTAGCCACGGTCGGCCAGCGCCAGCGCGCGGCTGGCGTTCTGCTCGACCAGCAGCACGGTCATGCCCTGGTCGTAGACATCCTTGACGACCTCGAAGATCTTGTCGACCATGATCGGCGACAAGCCCATCGAGGGCTCGTCGAGCAGCAGCAGCTTGGGGCGGCTCATCAGCGCGCGACCCATCGCCAGCATCTGCTGCTCGCCGCCCGACATGGTGCCGGCGAGCTGGTCCTTGCGCTCGCGCAGGCGCGGGAAGATGACGAACATGCGCTCGATGTCGGCCGCTATCGCCGCCTTGTCCTTGCGCAGGTAGGCACCCATCTGCAGGTTCTCGGTGATGGTCATGCGCGTGAAGACGCCGCGCCCCTCGGGCACCATGACCAGGCCCTGGGCGACCAGGTCCCAGGGCCCCTGGCCCTTGAGGCTGCGGCCCAGGTACTCGATGTCGCCGCCCTGGATCCCCTGGGTGCCGGTGATGGCCTTCATGGTGGTGGTCTTGCCGGCGCCGTTGGAGCCGATCAGCGACACCAGCTCGCCCTCGCGAACCTCGAAGTCCACTCCCTTGACCGCCTGGATGCCGCCGTAGGCGACCTTCAGACCCTTGACTTTCAGCAATGCGTCGGCCATATCAATGTGCTCCGGTGCCCAGATAGGCTTCGATGACTTTTTCGTTGTGCTGCACCTCGGCTGGCGTACCAGCGGCCAGCAGCTTGCCGTACTCGAGCACGGTGACGCGGTCGCACAAGCCCATGACCAGCTTGACGTCGTGCTCGATCAGCAGCACGGTGCGGTTGTCCTGCCGGATGCGCTCGATCAGCTCGCGCAGCTGGACCTTCTCGGTCGCGTTCATGCCGGCGGCCGGCTCGTCGAGCGCGATCAGCTGCGGGTCGGTCGCCAGCGCGCGCGCGATCTCGAGCCGGCGCTGGTCGCCATAGCTCAGCGTGCGCGCCTTGAAGTCGGCGTACTTGCCGA
>JBDLVJ010000150.1:0-2500 GCA_039804875.1 Pseudomonadota bacterium
GCGCTTCTGGCTGCGCGCCGGCTGGCAAGCCGCGCCCAGCGAGGCCCAGCTCGAAGAAGCGCTGGACCAGATCGCCGCCTGCACCACGCGCGGTCACCGGATCCGGCTCAAGCTCGCCAGCGGCCATCTGCTGCGCGACGGCGCCGGGCTGGGCTATCAGCCCCCGATATAATTGAAATGTTTTGCGTCCGGCAGCCGGCGTCGCAAAAGTTTCACATTCCGGCCTTACCTACACCGTTTTCACGATGGCACTGATCGTTCACAAATACGGCGGCACCAGCATGGGCTCGACCGAGCGCATCCGCAACGTTGCCAAGCGTGTCGCCAAGTGGCACCGCGCCGGTCACCAGATGGTGGTCGTGCCCAGCGCCATGAGCGGCGAAACCAACCGCCTGCTGGGCCTGGCCAAGGAGCTCGCGCCGGCCAAGCCGGGCGTCGCCTATGGTCGCGAGCTCGACCAGCTCGGCGCCACCGGCGAGCAGGCCTCGTCCGCGCTGCTGGCGATCGCTTTGCAGGCCGAGGGCCTGGAGGCGATCAGCTTCTCGGGGTGGCAGGTGCCGATCAAGACCGACAGCAGCTACACCAAGGCGCGCATCGAGTCGATCGAGGATGTCCGCGTCAGGGCCGAGCTCGACGCCGGCAAGGTCGTGATCATCACCGGCTTCCAGGGCGTTGACCCGCTGGGCCACGTGACCACGCTCGGTCGCGGCGGCTCCGACACTTCGGCCGTGGCCGTGGCGGCGGCGCTCAAGGCCGACGAATGCCTGATCTACACCGACGTCGATGGCGTCTACACCACCGACCCGCGCGTGGTGCCGCAGGCCCGTCGCATGGAGCGCGTCAGCTTCGAGGAAATGCTCGAGATGGCCAGCATGGGCTCCAAGGTGCTGCAGATCCGCTCGGTGGAGTTCGCCGGCAAATACCGTGTCCCGATGCGCGTGCTGTCGAGCTTCACGCCCTGGGACATCGACCTGAACGAAGAAGCCCGCTCGGGCACCCTGATCACTTTCGAGGACAACGAATCCATGGAACAAGCCGTCGTTTCCGGCATTGCCTTCAACCGCGACGAGGCCAAGGTCTCGGTCCTGGGCGTGCCCGACACCCCCGGCATCGCCTACCAGATCCTGGGCGCGGTCGCCGATGCCAACATCGAGGTCGATGTCATCATCCAGAATGTGAGCAAGGGAGGTCTGACCGACTTCAGCTTCACCGTCAACCGCAACGACCTGGCTAAGACGCTGGACCTGCTGCAGGAGCAGGTCATGCCCAAGCTGGGCGCCACCGAGGTGGTGGGCGACGCCAAGATCTGCAAGGTCAGCATCGTCGGCATCGGCATGCGCAGCCATGTCGGCGTCGCCAGCCGCATGTTCCGCTGCCTGAGCAACGACAACATCAACATCCAGATGATCTCGACCTCCGAGATCAAGACCTCGGTCGTGATCGACGAGAAGTACATGGAGCTGGCCGTGCGTGCGCTGCACCGCGAGTTCGACCTCGACCAGCCGCAAGATTCTCTGACCAAGGCCTGAAACCCCGGTTTTTTTGAGGCATAATAGACGCTTCTGGAGCGGTGACCGAGTGGCCGAAGGTGCTCCCCTGCTAAGGGAGTATGGGGTGTAGAGCCTCATCGAGGGTTCGAATCCCTCCCGCTCCGCCAAGATGAAGCCTGCATGATGCGAGTCATGCGGGCTTTTTTCTCGTCCCTGCAACGAGCATCCGGAAGCACCGATGAGCGCGGCTCCCCCGATCGTCATGACCCGCGAGCAGAGCGATATCTGCGCCAGCACCCACCCGCGCCTCCTGGTCGAGGCCAACGCGGGCGCGGGCAAGACCACGACCGCGGCGATGAGGATCGCCCGCCTGGTCGAGCAGGGCGCCGATCCGTCGCGAATTCTGGCGCTGTCCTACACCGAGCCTGGCGTGCAGGCCTATGTCGCGGCCTTCCAGCGCCTGGGCCTCAAGCCCGAGCTGGTCCGGGCGATCCGGGTCGGCACGCTGGAGGATTTCTGCGCCGCCCGCCTGAAGTGGCTGGAAAACTGGGCCGTCGAGCGCTGGACCCGGGCAGAGCAGGTCCGTCCCGAGGTGCTGGCCGCCATCGTCGGCGCGCGCGAATGGGCCTCGACCCGCTACCCGGACGAGTTCGCGCTCGATGGCACGGGTGAATTCGCGGTCGAGGGCTTGCTCGACGAGTTCGCCCAGATCAAGGGCTCGCTGCAGTTGCTGCGCCAGGGCGAGGAGTTCCGCATCACCCCGGACAGCGCCGCCGAGCTGGGGCGCGATTTCACGACTCTGGCGGTCTACCTGCGTCACGAGGCGCGGCGCTGTCATTTCGTCGATGCCGCCGGCGAGCCGCGCGTGAAATTCCGCTATCCGGGTGACGCCACCTACGACCTGGCACGCCTGCTGTCGTCGGACAACCCTGCGTTCGACTGGGGGCGACACCCGTTGCGGCTGCGGCTCGATGCGGTGGTGCTCGACGAGATGCACGATGCCAACTGGG
>JBDLVJ010000151.1:0-3802 GCA_039804875.1 Pseudomonadota bacterium
GAAGCAGCAGCGCGGCTGGCTGTCGCCCAGCGAGGGCCGGAGCGACCCGGTCGAGCGCGACAGCCGCAACGACAACTTCCGCGTCAAGCGCTACATCGCCAAGTACACGATCAACCCGGCGATCGCGCATGGCATCAGCCACGAGATCGGCTCGGTCGAGGTCGGCAAATGGGCCGACCTGGTGCTCTGGAAGCCGGCCTTCTTCGGCGTCAAGCCGGCGCTGGTCCTCAAGGGCGGCATGATCGCCGCCGCGCTGATGGGCGACCCCAACGCCTCGATCCCGACGCCGCAGCCGGTGCACTACCGCCCGATGTTCGGCGCCTATGGCGGTGCCCTGGCGCGCAGCTCGCTGACCTTCGTCTCGCAGGCCGGGTTGGATGCCGGCATCGGCGCGCGCTTCGGGCTGCAGAAACGCCTGGTCGCGGTCAAGGGCTGCCGCAGCGCCAACAAGGCCGCGATGCGGCTCAACGACTACGCGCCGCGCATGGAGATCGACGCCCAGACCTACGCGGTGCGCGCCGACGGTCGGTTGCTGACCTGCGAGCCGGCCCACAGCCTGCCGATGGCGCAGCGCTACTTCCTGTTCTGATCATGCTGCACGCCTCCAAACGCATTCCCCAGGGCGCCGGTCTCGCGCCCGTGCTGCTCCAGCGCGCGCCCACGCTGACGCTGGACTGGGACCTGCGCCAGAAAAGTCGCTTCGACTGCGAGGACAGCGAGGGCCGACGCATCGGCGTCTTCCTGCCACGCGGCACGCTCCTGCGCGGCGACGACATGCTGGTCACGCTCGACGGCACCCTGCTGCGCGTGGTCGCCGCGCCCCAGCCGCTGCTGCGCATCACGCATTGCGCCGAGCACGGCAGCCCGTTCGACCTGTTGCGCGCGGCCTATCACCTGGGCAACCGCCATGTGCCGATCGAGCTCAAGCCCGACCACCTCAAGATCGAACCCGATCACGTGCTGGCCGACATGCTGCGCCAGATGCACCTGATCGTGACCGAGGCCCGCGAGGTCTTCGAGCCCGAGGCTGGTGCCTACGGCGAGCACGCCACCATGGGCCACGATCATGGCGGCGGCGCGCATCCTGAGGCGGCGGCGGGCCATTCCCATGCGGCGGGCCACGACCATGACCACGGACATTGACGCCGCCGCGCTGCTGCCCCTGATGTGGCTGGCCTCGCCGGCGCTGCCGGTCGGCGGCTTTTCCTATTCCGAGGGCCTGGAGCCCGCGGTCGAGGCCGGCCGGGTGCGCGACGAGGCCAGCGCCGCCGACTGGCTGGCCGACCAGCTCCAGCTCGGCCCGGCGCGCGCCGAGCTCGGCCTGATCGCGCAGGCGGTCGAGGCCTGGCGCCGGCAGGACTGGGCTACGCTGCTGCGCCTCGACCAGTGGGTGCGCAGCACTCGCGAGACCGCCGAGCTGCGGCTGCAAAGCGAGCAGATGGGGCGCTCGTTGATCGAATGGCTCAAGTCGCTGCAACGGCCCGACTTCTCGCTCCAGCAGCTGCCGCCGGCGCTGCGCGCCCCGACCTATCCGCTGGCCTACGCGCTGGCGCTGGCGCTCCAGCTGCCGGCCGACCAGCCCCCCGCGCACGGCCTCTATGCCTACGCCTTCGGCTGGGCCGAGAACATGGTGCAGGCCGCGATCAAGGCCGTGCCGCTCGGCCAGGGCGCCGGCCAGCGCATCCTGCAGCGGCTCTGCGCCGAAATTCCCGCCGCCATCAGCCTGGCGCTGCGCCAGCGCGAGGACGAACGCCAGGCCTTCAGCCCGATGCTCGCGATCCTGTCGGCGCGCCACGAAACCCAGTATTCCCGTCTGTTCCGCTCATGAACGCTCCCTCCCTGCACCAGATCCCCGGCCGCACCAAGGTCCTGCCCCCGCTGCGCGTCGGCATCGGCGGTCCGGTCGGCTCCGGCAAGACCACCCTGCTCGAGATGCTCTGCAAGGCGATGCGCGCGCGCTACGACCTGATCGCGATCACCAACGACATCTACACCAAGGAAGACCAGCGCCTGCTCACGCTCAGCGGCGCGCTGCCGGCCGAGCGCATCATGGGGGTCGAGACCGGCGGCTGCCCGCACACCGCGATCCGCGAGGACGCCTCGATCAACCTCGAGGCGATCGACCGCATGCTCGAGCAGTTTCCCGATGCCGACATCGTCTTCATCGAGTCGGGTGGCGACAACCTGGCCGCGACCTTCAGCCCCGAGCTGTCCGACCTGACGATCTACGTGATCGACGTCGCCGCCGGCGAGAAGATCCCGCGCAAGGGCGGCCCCGGCATCACCAAGAGCGACCTGTTCGTGATCAACAAGACCGACCTCGCGCCCCATGTCGGCGCCGACCTCGACGTCATGCGGCGCGACACCGCGCGCATGCGCCCCGACCACGAGCGCCGGCCCTGGTTCATGACCAACCTCAAGACCCTTGACGGCCTGGCCGACGTGGTGAGCTTCATCGAACGCCGTGGCCTGCTGACCCCGTCCTGAATCGCCCCGGCGCGCGGCGGTTCCCGAGCCGCCGAGACGAAAGAAAGCCGCTCCCTGGAGCGGCTTTGCAATTGCTGCCAGACCGGGCGCGCGGCCCGGCGGCCGATCAGATGTAGAACAGGTGGTTGTCGGGCGCGTTCGAGGCCTTGACCGGGTGCTGTGCGACCGATGATGCCTGGGCGGCGTCCTGCGCGGCGCGCTTTTCCACCGCCAGCAGGCGGGCGGCGGCGCGGGTCTGGGCGCGGCGCGCCGCCCACTGGTCCAGCCGGGCGACGGCGCGCGCGCTCATGCGGCGCACGGTGCCGGTCAGCAGCAGGCTGCCGGCGAAGACCACGGCCCACAGGGCGACCCAGGCCAGGAACAGGTGGTCGTCGAGCCAGGTCTCGATCAGCTGGTCGGCCACCACCGCCAGCGCGGCCACGGAAGCCGCCAGCAGCAGGGCGGCCAGACCGCGCGCGTTCTCGGGCTTGCTCGACGGGGTGTAGCTGCGTGGAAACAGGGTGGCGGCGATGTTCATGATGCTTTTCCTCTGGACGACGTGTTGCGCTGCAACAATCAATGGCGCGATCCTAGGGTAAACCCGCATTGCATGCCAATTTATTTTTGTAATGCAATATATTCACGTCGCATATGAATGAACTCAACTTCCGCACGCTGGACCTCAACCTGCTGCGCGTCTTCGACGAGGTGATGTCGGAGCGCAACCTGACCCGGGCCGCGCACAACCTCGCGACCACCCAGCCCGCCGTCAGCAATGCGCTGCGCCGCCTGCGCGACCTGCTTGGCGACGACCTGGTGCGGCGCTCGGGTTATGGCGTCGAGCCCACGCCGCTGGCGCTCACGCTCTGGCCTACGGTGCGCGACGCGCTGCGCCAGTTGCGCGACTCGCTCGCGCCGGGTGCCTTCGATCCGGGGCAGGCGCAGAACCACTTCGTGCTCGCGATGGCCGACTCGACCGCCACCAAGCTCGCGCCCGGCCTGGTCGAGATCCTGGCGCACGAGGCGCCCGGAGTCACGCTGCGCGTGCTGCCGCTGACCACGCGCGACCCGCGCCCGCTGCTCGAGCAGGGCGAGGTCGATCTCGCGGTCGGCTATTTCCCCGGCGTGCTGACCGAACTGACCGCCAGCCATCTGCAGGAGAACGCCTCGCGCTTCCTGCACCAGCGCCTGTACGAGGGCCGCTACGTGGTCGTGATGCGGCGCGGCCACCCGCTGGCGGGCCGGCCCATCACGCTGGCCGACTTCTGCGCCGCGCGCCACCTGCTGGTGAGCTTTTCCGGCCGTCCCTTCGGCTTCGTCGACGAGGCGCTGGCAG
>JBDLVJ010000152.1:0-3902 GCA_039804875.1 Pseudomonadota bacterium
GGCGTGCGCGAATGGAACTACCAGACCAACCTGCACCAGCGCGGCGGCATGAGCGACCGCGAGCTGCTGGCGGCGGCCGACCTGGCCTGCCAGCAGCAGGTCTGGGACCGCTGCATCAACACCAGCGAACGCACGCGTGGCGAGATCGACTACAGCCAGCGCTTCCCCACCCCGCACCGCGAGCAGGTGGTCAAGCGCGCGCGCGAGGTCGGGCTCGACCCGGCCTATGTCTACGGACTGATCCGGCAGGAAAGTCGTTTCATTACCGAGGCGCGCTCGGGCGTCGGCGCCTCGGGACTGATGCAGGTCATGCCGGCGACCGCGCAGTGGACCGCCAAGCGCATCGGCCTGACCGACTACAAGCCGCATCAGATCGCCGAGCGCGACACCAACATCATGATCGGCACCGCCTACCTCAAGCTGGCGCTGGACGACTTCGAGGGCTCGATGCCGATGGCCGCCGCCGCCTACAACGCCGGCCCCGGACGGCCGCGCGTCTGGCGCAACGGCCCGGTGCTGGAAGCGCCGGCTTGGATCGAGAACATCCCGTTCACCGAGACCCGCGATTACGTCAAGAAAGTGATCGCCAACACCACCCACTACGCCGCGCTGCTGAGCGGACAACCGCAACGCATCGGCAGCCGCCTAGCCGCGATCGGACCACGCCTGGGCAATCTGGCCCCCAATGCCGATCTGCCCTGAACCGAACCAGAGGAGAAGAAGATGAAGAACATCCTGCTGCTGGGAGGAACCGGCTTCGTCGGCCGACAGATCTGCGAACAGCTGGTCCGCGCCGGCATGCGCGTGACGGTCGCGACGCGACGCGAGGCCAAGGCCAGCGCGGTGCAGATCCTGCCGGGCGTGACCGTGCTCGAAGCCGAGGTACACGACGAAGCCACGCTCGCGCGCCTACTACCGGGCCATGACGCGGTCGTCAACCTGATCGGCGTGCTGCATGGCAGCGAACAGCACTTTCAGCGGGCGCATGTGGAGCTGCCGCGCCAGCTGGCGCGCGCGATGCGGGTCGCGGGCATCCAGCGGCTGGTGCATGTCAGCGCGCTGGGCGCGAGCGCCGCCGGGCCCTCGCAATACCAGCGCAGCAAGGCGGCGGGCGAGGCGGTGCTGCGCGAGGCCGGGCTGGAGCTGACCCTGCTGCGCCCGAGCGTGATCTTCGGCGCCGGCGACAACTTCCTCACGCTGTTCGCCCGCCTGCAGGCCGTGGTGCCCGTGATGCTGCTGCCTGGCGCGGCGGCGCGTCTGCAGCCGGTCTGGGTCGGCGATGTCGCGCGGGCCGTCGTCCATTGCCTGCAGGACCCGGCCAGCATCGGCCGGATCTACGAGCTGGCCGGGCCGTGCGTCTATTCGCTGCGCGAGCTGGTGCGGATCGCCGGCCGGCTGTCGGGCCACCCGCGCCCGGTGATCGGCATGCCGCGCGCCTTTGGCTATCTGCAGGCGCTGCTGCTGCAATCCCTGCCGGGCGAGCCGCTGATGAGCACCGACAACTTCGCCTCGCTCCAGGTCGACAACGTCGCCAGCGGCAGCCTGCCCGGCCTGGCCGAGCTCGGCATCAGCGCCGAGGCGCTCGAGCCGGTCGTGGCCCGCTACCTCGAACGGCAGGGCCGCGCCGACCCCCTGCTGGCCATGCGCCAACGCCATACCCGGGGCTGAGTCCCGGTTGGTCCCGAACACCAGAAAGATTTCTCCCACATGCCCGCGAACAAGACTGCCGTCCAGGCCAGCCCCACGCCGGTGACCGGCGCCGCCGTGCAGCGCAGCGAGCACCAGCGCGACATCGTCAACCGGCTGCGCCGCATCGAGGGCCAGGTCCGGGCCCTGGCCGAGATGGTCGAGGCCGGCCGCCCCTGCGAGGACATCGCGCAACAGATGTCGGCCGCGCGCAAGGCGATGGACAAAGCCTTCTACCGCCTGATGGCCTGCTCGATGCTGGAAGCCGTGAGCCAGGGCGACTCGGTCGAGGGCGTCGAGCGCTCGACCCGCATCCTGGAAAAATACGCATGAAGCCGGCCAGCGGGCGGATTTACCTGGTCGGCGGCGCGGTGCGCGACGGCCTGCTCGGGCATTTCCATACCGTGCACCGGCTGGCCGACGGCAGTCCGCATGCCGACCGCGACTGGGTCGTGGTCGGCAGCACGCCCGAGGCCATGACGGCACGGGGCTTCCTGCCGGTAGGACGCGATTTCCCGGTCTTCCTGCATCCGCGCACGCGCGAGGAATACGCGCTGGCCCGGACCGAGCGCAAGACCGCGCGAGGCTACCACGGCTTCGCCTTCCATACCGATGCCGGCGTGAGCCTGGAGGAAGACCTGGCGCGACGCGATCTGACGATCAACGCGATCGCGCTGCCGGCCGAGGCGCTGGATGAAGCAGGCCGCTTCGACCCCAACGACCCGCGCCTGGTCGACCCCCATGACGGCCGACGCGATCTGCGGCACAAGGTGCTGCGCCACGTCACCAACGCCTTCCACGAGGACCCGGTGCGCATCCTGCGCCTGGCGCGCTTCGCGGCGCGCTGGCCCGACTTCGAGGTCGCGCCCGAGACGCTGGAGCTGATGCGATCGATGGTCGAGCAGGGCGAGGTCGATCACTTGGTGCCCGAGCGGGTCTGGCAGGAACTCGCGCGCGGCCTGATGGAGCGCAAACCCTCGCGCATGCTGGAATTGCTGCGCGACTGCGGCGCCTTGAAGGTGCTGCTGCCCGAGGTCGACCGGCTCTGGGGCGTACCGCAGCGGGCCGACTACCACCCCGAGGTCGATACCGGCGTGCACCTGGGCATGGTGCTCGACATGTCGGCCCGGCTGCAGGCACCGCTGACGGTGCGCTTCGCCTGCCTGTGCCACGACCTCGGCAAGGGCAACACGCCCGCCGACGTGCTGCCGCGCCATATCGGTCACGAGATGCGCAGCGTCAAGCTGCTGCTGAAGCTGTGCGAACGCTGGCGCGTGCCGCGCGACTGCAAGGAACTGGCCGAAGTGGTGGCGCGCGAGCATGGTCATATCCACCGCTGCGCCAACCTGTCGGCGCCGGCCACGCTGCGGCTGCTTGAGCGCTGCGACGCGATCCGCCGGCCCGAGCGCTTCGTCGAATTCCTGCTGGCCTGCGAGTGCGACGCGCGCGGCCGGCTCCACTTCGAGGAAGCGCCCTACCCCCAGGCGGCGCGGCTGCGGACCGCGCTCGAGGCCGCGCTGGCGGTGGCGACCGCGCCGATCGCGGCGCGCGTCACGGAGGAAGTCCGGCTGCACAGCGGCGACCCGCGCAAGATCGGTCCGACGATCGCCCTGGCGATCGAGCAGGCGCGCAGCGCGGCGATCGCGCAGGCGCTGAACCCGGCGCAGCGCGAAACGTCAGTCAACGCCTGAGAGCGGCGGCGCACGGCCACGGCGCTTCGACCAGAGTCAGCGCGGCCGCGCCAGCGCCGCGCGGGCCCAGCGCACGATGTCGGCCTGCCCCATCGCGCCGGGCTGGCGCGCGATCTCGCGCCCCTGCCAGAACAGCGCCAGCGTCGGGATGCTGCGGATCTGAAAGCGGACCGCCAGCGCCGGCTCGGCCTCGGTATCGACCTTGGCCAGGCGCAATTGCGGCTCGAGCTGGGCCGCCGCCGCGTCGAAAACCGGCGCCATCGAGCGGCAGGGGCCGCACCAGGGGGCCCAGAAATCGACCAGCAGCGGCAGGTCGCTGCGGCTCAGGTGGCGGTCGAAGCTGGCCGCTTCAAGCGCGATCGGGTGACCGGTGAACAGCGGCTGGTGGCATTTGCCGCAATCCGGCGCGCTCGACAGATGCGGCGCGGCGACGCGGTTGGTGGTGTGGCAATGCGGGCAGACGAGGTGCAGGGTATCGGTGTCGGGGCTGGACATGGCTTCTCCTTCAAAACAGATGCTGCAGCA
>JBDLVJ010000153.1:0-3945 GCA_039804875.1 Pseudomonadota bacterium
CGCGCAGGGCGTCGATCTGCTTTTCCCCGCCCTGGTGGGTCACGATCGGGCGCTGCTCGATGGGGATCAGGGCCAGCGCGCGCGGCAGCACCTGGTTGAGCGCCTGGGCGCCCAGGCTGCCGCCGACCACCAGCAGGCGCAACGGGCCGCTGCGGCCCGCGAAGCGCGCGGCCGGCGCGGGCTGGCGCAGGAATTCGGCCCGCAGCGGATTGCCCACCCATTCGCCGCCCGGCAACGCATCGGGGTAGGCGCTGAAGCGGCGCTCGGCCAGCCTGGCCAGCCAGCGGTTCGACAGGCCGGCGATCGAGTTCTGCTCGTGCAGCAGCACGGGCCGGCCACGAAGCCGGGCCGCCAGGCCGCCCGGCACGGTGATGTAGCCGCCCAGGCCCAGCACCACATCGGGCTGGACCCGCTTGACGGCGCCCAGGGCCTGCCAGAGCGCGCGGGCCAGCCGCAGCGGCAGCAGCGCCAGCGTCTTGAGGCCCTTGCCGCGCACGCCGCCGAACTCGACCGGCTCGAAGGCGAAGCCGCGCGGCGGCACCTGACGGTCTTCCATGCTGCCGGGCACGCCCAGCCAGTGCACGCGCCAGCCGCGCGCGCGCAGCGCCTCGGCCACTGCCAGGCCGGGGAATATATGGCCACCGGTGCCGCCGGCCATCACGAGGGCGCAGGGCTGACGGCTCATACCCGGCCTCCGTGCATGAGTTGCCTGTTCTCGTGGTCGACGCGCAGCACGACCGCCAGCGCGACCAGGTTCATCAGGATGGCCGAGCCGCCGTAGCTCATCAGCGGCAGCGTCAGGCCCTTGGTCGGCAGCGCGCCCAGGCAGACGCCGATGTTGATCAGCGCCTGGAAACCCATCCACAGGCCCACGCCCTGCGCCACCAGACCGGCGAACAGCTGGTCGAGCGCGATCGCCTGGCGCCCGATATGCATGATGCGGCGCGTGAGCCAGAAGAAGGTCAGGACCAGCGTCAGCACGCCGACCAGGCCGAACTCCTCGCCGATCACGGCGAGCAGGAAATCGGTGTGGCCCTCGGGCAGCCAGTGCAGCTTCTCGACGCTCGAGCCCAGGCCGACGCCGAAGATCTCGCCACGGCCGATCGCGATCAGCGAGTGCGACAACTGATAGCCCTTGCCCAGCGCATGGTCCTCGCTGAAGGGATCGAGGTAGGCGAAGACGCGGGCGCGGCGCCAGGGCGAGGTGGCGATCATCAGCGCGAAGGCCGACACCAGCAAGCCGATGATCAGCAGCATCATGCGCATCGTGACCCCTCCCAGGAACAGGATGCCCATCGCGATCACCGCGACCACCATGAAAGCGCCCATGTCGGGCTCGGCCAGCAGCAGCACGGCCAGCAGGATCACGGCCCCGCCCATCGGCAGGATGGCGCGCGTGAAGCTCTCCTTGACCGCGATCTTGCGCACCATGTAGCCAGCCGCGTAGAGCACGGTCGCGAACTTGGCCAGCTCGGACGGCTGGAAGTTCATGATGCCGAGCGCGATCCAGCGCCGCGCGCCATTGACGCCCTTGCCGATGAAGGGCATCAGCACCAGCGCCAGCAGCAGCAACGCGAGCAGGAACAGCCGGGGCGACCAGGCCTCCCAGCTGCTGATGGGAACCTGGAACGCCAGCAGCGCCATCAGGGCGCCGATCAGGATCGCGAAGCCGTGGCGCAGCACGAAGTGGGAAGCCGTGTAGTTGCCAAAGCGCGGGTTGTCAGGCAAGGCGATCGATGCCGAATAGACCATCACCAGCCCGAAGCACAGCAGGCTGGTCATGGCCCAGAACAATTGCTGGTCGAAGCCGCGCTTGGACGCCCACGGCTCGGTGCGTCCGCGCCCGTAGTCGCGGCTCGAGAGGTGGATCGGGATGTCGGCCGTCGCGGACGCGCTGGCGTCATGACGGCCGAGCAGGCGCGAGAGGCCGGCGGTCAGGCGCTTCATGCTGGCGTCCCTCCCGCTTCCTGCAGTTCCTGCACGGCCGCGACGAAGACCCGCGCGCGGTGCGCGTAGTCCTGGAACATGTCGAGGCTGGCACAGGCGGGCGACAGCAGCACCGCATCGCCAGGCCGGGCCTGGCGCGCGCACCACTGGACCGCCTCGGGCAACGTGGCCGCGTCATGCAGCGGCACGCCACTGGCGGCCAGGGCGGCGCGGATCGCGGGCGCGTCCCGGCCGATCAGCGCGACCGCGCGCGCATGGCGCGCCACCGGAGCGGCCAGCGGGCTAAAGTCCTGGCCCTTGCCCTCGCCACCCAGGATCACGACCAGCTGGCGTTCCGGCCCCAGGCCGTTGATGGCGGCCAGGGTGGCGCCGACATTGGTGCCCTTGCTGTCGTCGATGTATTCGACCTCGTCGACGATCGCGACCGGCTCGACCCTGTGCGGCTCGCCACGGTATTCGCGCAGGCCGTGCAGCATCGGCGCCAGCGGCGCGCCGGCGGCCGTGGCCAGCGCCAGCGCGGCCAGGGCGTTGCTGGCATTGTGGCGGCCGCGGATGCGCAGCGCCTCGGCCGGCATCAGGCGCTGCAGATAAACGGCCTCTTCATCCGATCCGCCGCGGCCCTTGCGCGCGCTGTCGTCCTGCGGCTGGGCCCGTACCAGCCAGCTCATGCCGTTGACCGCCTCCAGGCCCCAGTCGCCGGCGCGGCGCGGCGCATCGATGCCAAAGGTCTGATGGGCGCGCGCCGGCACCGTCCTGCTGCGCCGGCCTTCCTGCACTATCTGCGGCTGTGGCTGCCAGCCCATCACGGTCGCGTCGTCGCGGTTCAGCAGCAGCAGCGCCCGCTGACCGAAGATGCGCGCCTTGGCCTCGGCATAGGCGGCCATGCCGCCATGCCAGTCGAGGTGATCCTGCGTGACGTTGAGCACGGTGGCGGCCGTCGGCTCGAAGCCCTGCACACCATCGAGCTGGAAACTCGAGAGCTCGAGCACCCAGGCCTCGGGCAGCTCGCCGGCATCGAGACCGGCCTGCAGCGTGTCAAGCAGGGTCGGACCGATGTTGCCGGCCAGCGCGACCTTGAAGCCGGCCCATTCGAGCAGATGGGCGGTCAGCGCGGTGGTGGTGGTTTTGCCGTTGGTGCCGGTGATCGCGAGCACCTTGGGCCGATAGGGCAAGGCCAGCGGTGCCAGCTCGGCCCCGGCGACGGCATCCGTTTCAGATGCAACCGCCGCTTCATCGGCATCGGCATCGGCATCGGCGGACGACGGCTCGGCCAGCGTGGCCAGCGCCTGGGCGAACAGGCCGAGCTCGCCCACCACCGGCACGCCAATGGCCTGCGCGGCCTGCGCCAGAGCGCTCATCTGCGCCGGCGCGATGCCGGGACTGCGGCAGACCATGGCCCAGGGACGGGCCGCGAACAGCTCGGCGTCGAAGGCGGACTGGAGCAGGCTGACTTGCGGCAGCTCGGCGGCCAGCAGGGCGGCCTGCGGCGGCGCGGCGCGGGTATCGGCGACCGTGACGCGGGCGCCGGCGCGGGCGCACCAGCGCGCCATCGCCAACCCGGAGGCGCCCAGGCCAAGCACGAGCAGATCGCGGCCTTGCAGCAGAGGCAGAAAATTCAGCATCTCGAACCTCACCTCAGCTTCAGGGTGGACAGACCGAGCAGGCACAGCAGCATCGTGACGATCCAGAAACGCACCACGACCTGGGTCTCGCGCCAGCCGGATTTCTCGAAATGGTGATGCAGCGGCGCCATCTTGAGGATACGCCGGCCCTCGCCGTATTTCTTCTTGGTGTACTTGAACCAGGACACCTGCAGCATGACCGACAGCGCCTCGGCGACGAAGACGCCGCCCATGATCGCGAGCACGATCTCCTGGCGCACGATGACCGCGATGGTGCCGAGCGCGCCACCAAGCGCGAGCGCGCCGACATCGCCCATGAAGACCTGGGCCGGATAGGCATTGAACCAGAGGAAGGCCAGGCCGGCGCCGCCCAAGG
>JBDLVJ010000154.1:0-2771 GCA_039804875.1 Pseudomonadota bacterium
TGCCGGCGATGTACGCGGCCTGGTTCCGCGTGCGCCGCGAAGCGAGCTGAGCGGCGGTCGGCGGGGCGGTCGCCCCCGCCGGCTAGAATCCCGGGTTCTCGGATCGCTGGCCGTGCCCCTGGCCCCGGCGAACTCAGGACACCGCGCGGGTGGCGAAATTGGTAGACGCACCAGGTTTAGGTCCTGACGCCTTCACGGGCGTGCCGGTTCGAGTCCGGCTCCGCGCACCAGTCACCCGAACGATCACGCAACCCTACAAAGAGCACCAAGACATGGCTGTTACCGTGGAGACCCTCGAGAAGCTCGAGCGCCGCATCACCCTGACGCTGTCGGCCCAGGAACTGCAGAAGGAAGTCGAGACCCGGCTGAAGAAGCTGGCTCGCACCACCAAGGCCGACGGCTTCCGTCCCGGCAAGGTGCCGATGGGCGTCGTCGCGCAGCGCTACGGCTACTCGGTGCAGTACGAGGTCATGAACGACAAGGTCGGTCAGGCCTTCGCCGCCGCCGCCGGCGAGGCGCAGCTGCGCGTGGCGGGCACGCCGCGCATCACCGAGAAGGAAGGCAGCACCGAGGGCCTGCTGGCCTTCGACGCGACCTTCGAGGTCTACCCCGAGGTCACGGTCGGTGACCTGGCTGCTTTGCAGATCGAGCGCGTGACCACCGAGGTGACCGACGCCGCGATCGACCGCACGCTGGACATCCTGCGCAAGCAGCGCCGCACGTTCACCGAGCGCGCCGCCGACGAAGGCGCCGCCGACGACGACCGCGTGACGATCGACTTCGAAGGCAAGATCGACGGCGTGCCCTTCGAGGGCGGCAAGGCCGAGGCCTTCCAGTTCATCGTCGGCGAAGGCCGCATGCTCGAGGCCTTCGAGAAGGCCGTGCGCGGCATGAAGGCGGGCGAGTCCAAGACCTTCCCGCTGCAGTTCCCGGCCGATTACCACGGTGCCGACGTGGCGGGCAAGGAAGCCGACTTCCTGGTCACGCTGACCAAGGCCGAGGCGCAGACGCTGCCCGAGGTCAACGAGGCCTTCGCGCAGTCGCTGGGCATCGCCGACGCCACCGTCGACGGCCTGCGCGCGGACATCAAGAAGAACCTCGAGCGCGAGGTCAAGTTCCGCGTTGCCGCCCGCAACAAGCAGGCCGTGATGGCCGCGCTCGAGAGCGCCACCAGCTTCGACCTGCCCAAGGCGCTGGTCGACAACGAACTGGAGCGCCTGGTCGAGAACGCCCGCAACGACCTGAAGCAGCGCGGCATCAAGGACGCCGACAAGGCCCCGATCCCCAACGAGGTGTTCCAGCCGCAGGCCGAGCGCCGCGTGCGCCTGGGCCTGACGATGGCCGAGCTGGTGCGCGCCAACGGCCTGTCGGCCACGATGGAGCAGATCAAGGCCCACGTCGACGAACTGGCCCAGAGCTACGAGAAGCCGGAAGAGGTGGTGCGCTGGTACTTCGGTGACCAGCAGCGTCTGGCCGAGGTCGAGGCCGTGGTCATCGAGGCCAATGTGTCCGACTTCGTGCTGGCGCAGGCCAAGGTCACCGACAAGGCGCTGGCGTTCGACGAGCTGATGGGTGCCTGAAGCAAAATGACCGCGCTACCCGACTGCTGCAGTCGGTAAAGCTTGAACAAGGGGCGCTCGTGGCGCCCCTTGTCACATGATGGGCTCCCCCGTGTCCGGCGTTGAATGCCGGCAACCCCCATAATCGGGTTCATCGCTGACGGCCGACCCGCCCCTGAGCGGTCCAGAGCGGTCATCAGCGCGACACAGTGATGTTTCAAGGGTCCACAATGAGCGCAATCGACACGCAGAACCTGGGCATGGTGCCCATCGTCATCGAACAATCCGGACGCGGCGAGCGCTCCTATGACATCTATTCGCGCCTGCTGCGCGAGCGGGTCATTTTCCTGGTAGGCCCGGTCAACGACCAGACGGCCAACCTGGTGGTCGCCCAGTTGCTGTTCCTGGAGAGCGAAAATCCCGAGAAGGACATCTCGCTCTACATCAACTCGCCCGGTGGCAGCGTCTCGGCCGGCATGTCGATCTTCGACACGATGCAGTTCATCAAGCCGCAGGTTTCCACGCTGTGCATGGGCATGGCGGCGAGCATGGGCGCCTTCCTGCTGACGGCTGGCGAGAAGGGCAAGCGCTTTGCGCTGCCGAACGCCAAGATCATGATCCACCAGCCGCTCGGCGGTACCCAGGGTCAGGCCACCGACATCGAGATCCATGCCCGCGAGATCCTCAAGACCCGCGAGCAGCTCAACCGCATCCTGGCCGACCGGTCCGGACAGCCGCTCGAAAAGATCCAGGCCGACACCGAGCGCGACTACTACATGTCCGCCGCCGAAGCCCAGACCTACGGCCTGATTGATCAGGTCCTCAGCAAGCGCGCCTGATCCGCTTCGACTTTTTCTTTCTCCCGACTCGACAAGGCCGCATTCCATGCCCGAGAAAAAAGGCTCCTCCGGCGAAAAGACGCTGTACTGCTCGTTCTGCGGCAAGAGCCAGCACGAGGTCAAGAAGCTGATCGCCGGTCCGTCGGTGTTCATCTGCGACGAGTGCATCGAACTGTGCAACGACATCATCCGCGACGAAGCGCCGGCGGGTGACCTGCCCGGCAAGACCAACCGCGATGACCTGCCGGTGCCCAGCGACATCAAGGCCAGCCTTGACCAGTACGTCATCGGTCAGGACCAGGCCAAGCGCACGCTGGCCGTGGCGGTCTACAACCACTACAAGCGCCTCAAGCACATGGCCGGCAAGGCCAAG
>JBDLVJ010000155.1:0-2725 GCA_039804875.1 Pseudomonadota bacterium
TCTACTTCGGCGACGTCGCCAACGACCATGTGCGCGAGCTGACCGACATCAACGCCCGCGAGTTCCTGATGCTGGCCATGCTGGCCATCGCGACCCTCGCCATGGGCCTGTACCCGAAGCCCTTCACCGACGTGATGCACAGCTCGGTGGTCGAACTGATCCGCCACGCGGGCATCTCGAAACTGTGATCACGGAGCTGCACGCATCATGACGGCTATGAATTGGCTCGCGGTCTACCCCGAGATCTTCCTGTTGGCGATGGCCTGCGTCGTGGCCATGGTCGACCTCTACGTCACCGACCCCAAGCGCACGCCCACCTACCTGCTGACGCTGGCCACGCTGGCGGTCGTCGCCTGGCTGCACCTGAAGCACTTCAACAGCGGCGAGACGGTCTACGCCGCCGGTCGCATGGTGGTCAGCGACCCGATGGGGCATCTGCTGGCCTTCTTCGCCACCGTCGCGGTGGGTGTCACGCTGGTCTACGCGCAGCCGTATGTCGCGAGCCGCGAGATGCTCAAGGGCGAGCTGTTCACGCTCAGCCTGTTCTCGCTGCTGGGCATCTCGATCATGGTCCAGGGCAACAACTTCCTGGTGATTTACCTGGGCCTGGAGCTGATGAGCCTGTCGCTGTATGCGCTGGTGGCGCTGCGCCGTGACCACGCCCAGTCGACCGAAGCCGCGATGAAGTACTTCGTGCTCGGCGCGCTGGCCTCGGGCTTCCTGCTGTACGGCATGTCGATGATGTATGGCGCCACCGGCAGCCTGGACCTGGGCCGCGTTTTCGAGGCCATCGGCAAGGGTGAGGCCAACCACCAGGTGCTGGTGTTCGGCGTGGTGTTCATCGTCTCGGGCCTGGCCTTCAAGCTCGGCGCCGTGCCCTTCCACATGTGGGTGCCCGACGTCTACCACGGTGCCCCGACCGCGGCCACGCTGCTGATCGCCGGCGCACCCAAGATCGCGGCCTTCGGCATGACGATGCGCCTGCTGGTCGACGGCATGCTCGGGCTGGCGGTGGACTGGCAGCAGATGCTGGTGGTGCTGTCGATCTGCTCGCTTCTCGTCGGCAACCTGGCCGCCATTGCGCAGAGCAACCTCAAGCGCATGCTGGCCTACTCGACCATCGCGCAGATGGGGTTCCTGCTGCTCGGCCTGGTCTCGGGCGTGGTCAACGGCAACACGCTGTCGGCGGCCAACGCCTACAGCTCGGCGATGTTCTACATCGTCACCTATGTCGTGACGACGCTGGGCACCTTCGGCCTGATCATGCTGCTGGCGCGCCAGGGTTTCGAGGCCGACAACGTGGCCGACTTCGCCGGTCTCAACCGCCGCAGCCCGCTGCTGGCCGGCGTGATGGCGGTGTTCATGTTCTCGCTCGCCGGCATCCCGCCGACGGTGGGCTTCTACGCCAAGCTCGCGGTGCTGCAGGCCCTGGTGTCGACCAACGACACCGCCCTGCTGGTGCTGGCGATCTTCGCGGTGCTGATGTCGCTGATCGGCGCCTTCTACTACCTGCGCATCGTCAAGGTCATGTACTTCGACGAGCCGACCGACACCGCGCCGATCGAGGCCCCGCCCCATGCCCGCGCGGTGCTCTCGCTCAACGGCGCAGCCGTGCTCGTGTTCGGCCTGCTGCCCGGTGGCCTGATGACGATGTGCGCGCAGGCGATCGTCAAGGCTTTGGCCAGCTGACCGTGCCAGCCGCCGCGCGCTGCGGCACACTGCACCGGCCGGTGTCGCCTCCAGGCGGCATCGGCCTTTTTCTTGACGGCGCGCCCTGCGACCGCGCCCACCGGACGACGATGCGATGAAGCCCCTGCCCAGCCTGGCCGACCTGCGTCCCGACGACGCCCACCTGCGCGAGGACCTCGTGCAGGGCGAGGAGGTCTTCCACGGCAAGTTGCTCCGCGTGCGCCGCGACACCATCCGCCTGCCCGACGGCGGGGCCGCCACGCGCGAGTACATCGCCCACAACGGCGCGGTGATGGTGGTGCCCATCCTCGACGACGGCCGGCTCCTGATGGAGCGCCAGTACCGCTACCCGCTGGCGCGCGCGGTGCTCGAGTTTCCGGCCGGCAAACTCGAGGTCGGCGAGGCCGGCTTCGTCTGCGGCGCCCGCGAGCTGCAGGAAGAAACCGGCTACAGCGCGCGTGAATGGGCCTACGCCGGTGAACTGCACAACGCGATCGCCTACTCGTCCGAACGCATCGAGGTCTGGTTCGCGCGCGGCCTGAGCGCCGGGGACGCGGCGCTGGACGAGGGCGAGTTCCTCGACGTCTTCGCCGCCACGCTCGACGAGCTGGGGCAGTGGGCGCGCGAGGGCCGCGTCACCGACGCCAAGACCCTCGTCGGCCTGCTGTGGCTGCAGCAGCTGCGCGCCGGCGCCTGGGCGCTCGATTGGCGCAGCGCCGACCACCACGCGGCGCTGACCGGCGCGGCGGGCGGCTGAGGGAGCTGCCGCCGTGAAGGTGCTCGATCTGCAGTGCGCGGCCGGCCACGGATTCGAGGGCTGGTTCGGCTCCGAGGACGACTACGCCGCGCAGCAGGCGCGCGGCCTGTTGAGCTGCCCGAGCTGCGGCTCGGCCGAGGTGCGGCGACTGCCTTCTGCGCCGCGGCTCAACCTGGGTGCCGGCCGGCCGGTCGAGCGTGCGGCGGACCCGGCGGCCGGACAGCGGACCCTGCCGGGCACCGATCGCGCGGCCAGCGCTGCACCGGGCGTGCTGCGGGT
>JBDLVJ010000156.1:0-3766 GCA_039804875.1 Pseudomonadota bacterium
GTCAGCATGATGATGGGCGTGCGGTCCTTGGCCTCGCGCAGCCGGCGGCAGATGCTCAAGCCATCCTCGCCCGGCAGCATCAGGTCGAGCACGATCAGGTCGACCGACTCGCGTTGCAGGACGCGGCTCAGGCTGCGCCCGTCCTCGGCCAGCAGCACCTCCAGACCCTCCTGGGTCAGGTAGCGCTTGAGCAGGTCGCGGATACGGGCATCGTCGTCCACGACCAGGATGCGGTCGGGGCGCTGCGGGGCGTTCGGCATGTCGGATCTTCCAGTACTAGACAGGGCCTATTTTGACAGCAGCGCCGCCGCTCTCATAGTGCAGGGCTTTACTGGGCGGTCCAGCCGCCGTCCATGTTCCAGGCCACGCCGCGCACGTTGTTGCCCGCCGGCGAGCACAGGAAGACGGCCAGCTCGCCGAGTTCCTCCGGGGTGGTGAACTGCATCGAGGGCTCTTTTTCGCCCAGCAGCTGGCGCGTGGCCTGCTCGTTGCTGATGCCTTGGGCGGCGGCCTTGGCATCGACTTGCTGCTGCACCAGCGGGGTCAGCACCCAACCCGGGCAGATCGCGTTGCAGGTCACGCCGCTGGTGGCGGTCTCGAGCGCGGTGACCTTGGTCAGGCCGACCACGCCGTGCTTGGCCGCGACATAGGCGGACTTGCCCGCCGAGCCCACCAGGCCGTGCACCGAGGCGACGTTGATGATGCGGCCCCAGTTGGCGGCCTTCATGGCCGGCAGCGCCAGGCGCGAGGTGTGGAAGGTGCTGCTGAGGTTGATCGCGATGATGGCGTTCCAGCGTTCGAGCGGAAAATCCTCGATCTGGGCCACATGCTGGATGCCGGCGTTGTTGACCAGGATGTCGACCTGGCCGAACTTGCTGGCCGCCGCCGCCATCATCGCCTCGATCTGAGCCGGCTGGCTCATGTCGGCGCCGTGGTGGCTCACGCGGGTGCCGAAGGCCGCGACCTCGGCCAGCGCGCCCTCGACGTTGCCGAAGCCATTGAGCATGATGTTGGCGCCCTGGCGCGCCAGCGCCTTGGCGATGCCCAATCCGATGCCGCTGGTCGATCCGGTGACCAGGGCGGTTTTGTTCTTCAGCATGGGGTGAACTCCGTGAAATGGGGGGTTAGAGTGGGAAAGGGACAGGATTTAGTCATCATTGTGCATCCCGATTCCATTATCTTGCCCTGATTGACGCTACGATGACCGGGCAAGTCGCGCCCCGATACATGGAACCACAACTCAACTTTCTGGAAGTCCCTGGTGCCAGGGCCAAATTCAGTCCTCGGCGCCGCATCGCCTGGTGGGAATGGAATGCCACCGGCCGCGAGCAGCCTGATCAGGTCGTGGTCTGCGTCCATGGCCTGAGCCGGCAGGCGCGCGATTTCGACGTGCTGGCGCAGGCGCTGGCGCCGCACGCCCGCGTCCTGTGCGTGGACGTGGCGGGTCGCGGGCAAAGCGACTGGCTGGCCGAGCCGATGGACTACCAAGTACCCACCTATGTGGCCGATCTGGCCGAGCTGCTGCGTCAGTTGCGCCGGGACTTCGAGCAGGCCACCGGCCGCGAGGGCGCGCAACTGCGGCTGGACTGGGTCGGCACCAGCATGGGCGGCCTGATCGGCATGGTGTTGGCGGTTCCTCCGCATCTGGCCTTGCGTCGTCTGGTCCTCAACGATGTCGGCCCCGAAATCCAGCTCGCCTCGCTGCGGCGCATCGCGACCTATCTCGGCAACCAGCCGGTCTTTCCGTCCGAGAGCGCGGCCGTTCATGTGCTCGAGCAGATCTGCGCCGCTTTCGGCCCCCACAGCCCCGAACAGTGGCTGGCCCTGTCGCGGCCGATGCTGCGCCGTTCCCCGGATGGCTGGACCCTGCACTACGATCCGGGCATTGCCGCGCCCTTCAGGCAGATGCTGGCCGCGATGGAGGCCATGCACCACAGTGGCGGTGGCGCCGAGTCCCCCCTGTGGCAGCTCTATGATCAGATCCAGGCCCGCTGCCTGCTGTTGCGCGGGGCGGAGTCCGACCTGCTGACGTCCGAAACCGCTGTCGCCATGACCCAGCGCGGCCCGCGCGCCCGTTGCGTCGAGTTTGCCGGTGTCGGCCACGCGCCCGCCCTGGTCCAGCCCGAACAGGTGGCCGTCGTCAAGGATTTTCTGCTCTCCCCATGAACCTCTCAGATCCCCAACCCAGCGCCACCGCGATCGCGGCGGCGCTGTCGGCGCGTGAACCCGCCGACGGTCAGGCGCTGGCGCGCGCGCGCGCCTTCGCCGAGCCGCTGCTGGCCGCCAGCCAGCTGGACACCGGCGAGAACACGCTGGCCCATGCCGATGCCATGGTCGGCATCCTGGCACTGATGGGCGGATCGCCCGAGATGCAGGCCGCCGCCTACCTGGTCTATGCCTGCCAGTACCTGCAGCGTCCGCACGAGATCATCGCCAAGGCCTTCGGCGACAGCTACGCCCATGTCGCGGTCGAGACCAGCAAGCTGCTGCAGCTGCAGCGCCAGGCCCGCAAGAAGGCGAACCAGGTCCGGCTCGATCGCGAACTGGCCCAGCAGCAGAGCGGTTTTGTCGCCAACGCGGCCAAGGCGCAGCTGTCCGAGCTCGACGCCAGCCAGACCGAGAACGTGCGCAAGATGCTGCTGGCCTTCTCGCGCGACCTGCGCGTCGTCATGCTGCGCCTGGCCTCGCGGCTGCAGACGCTGCGTCACTACGCCGCCGCCAGGAAGCTGCCCGAGCGCGCGCTGGCGCAGGAGGCCTTGCAGATCTTCGCGCCGCTGGCCAACCGGCTCGGCATCTGGCAGATCAAGTGGGAGATGGAGGACCTGTCCTTTCGCTTTCTCGAGCCCGATACCTACAAGCAGATCGCGCGCCTGCTCGACGAGAAGCGGGTCGAGCGCGAGAGCCATGTCGAGCAGGTCCGGCTCGACCTCGACGCGGCCCTGCAAGCCCAGGGCATCCAGGCCTCGGTCCAGGGCCGGCCCAAGCATATCTACAGCATCGTCAAGAAGATGCGCGGCAAGTCGCTGGATTTCGATCAGGTGTTCGACATCCGTGCCCTGCGCGTCGTGGTGCCGGCCGTTGACGACTGCTACACCGTGCTGGCCTGGGTGCATTCGCATTTCAGCCCGGTGCCCGAGGAGTTCGACGACTACATCGCCAAGCCCAAGCCCAACGGCTACCAGTCGCTGCACACCGTGGTGCGCGACGCGCGGGGGCGGGCCTTCGAGATCCAGATCCGCACCCAGGCCATGCACGAGCATGCCGAGCATGGCGTGGCGGCGCACTGGGCCTACAAGGAGGCCGGCTCCAAGGGCTATGCGGGGGTCTCCGCGAGTTCGGACTACGACGCCAAGATCGCGGTGCTGCGCCAGCTGCTGGCCTGGCAGAGCGACCTCAGCGGCGCGGCCAAGCAGCTGTTCGACGACTGCATCTACGTGCTGACGCCGCAGGCCGCGATCGTCGAGCTGCCCCAGGGCGCGACCCCGCTCGACTTCGCCTACACCGTGCACACGACCCTGGGTCACCGCTGCCGTGGCGCGCGCGTCGATGGCGCCATGGTGACGCTCAACACCGCGCTGCGCAGCGGCCAGACGGTCGAGGTCGTTTCGGCCAAGGAGGGCGGACCCTCGCGCGACTGGCTCAACCCCGAGCTCGGCTACCTGGTCAGCCACCGCGCCAAGAGCAAGGTGCGCGCCTGGTTCAACGCGCTGGCGGCCGAGGACAACGCGGCGCGCGGGCGCGAGGCGATCGAGCGCCTGCTGCAGCG